>CBDVAP010000063.1:0-15030 GCA_965372015.1 uncultured bacterium
GCAAAGTTTCGAGTTTCGAGTTACGAGTTTCACGTCGAGGCCTGCTACCCCACTTCCGTCGCCTGTGGCGACTTCTTCGGGGCGGGCTGCTACTGCTACTGCTCCTGCCCCAGGGCCTAGCGGCGCAGGCCAAGTATGCCGGCGAGTTGTTCGAGTTTCCCGGTGATGCCCGCAGTGTGGCCATGGGCGGCACCGGTGTGGCCGCCCTGCACGCCGCCGCCACCGGCTTTTTCAACCCGGCATTGGTAGGCCGCCCCATCCGCGCCAGCCTGGTGCTGGCCCACCGGGAGCAGTTCGGCGGGGTGGTAAACGCCGACTTAGCGGCTACTACCCTGGGATCGAGCGGGCGGTTGGCGATGCAATTGGGGGTAGTCCGGCGGGGGGTGGACCAGATTCCCGATACCCGGGGGGCGCTCGATGACCACGACGGTGACGGACAATTGGATGACGGCGAGCGCCTGATCTCCGAGCGGGTGCGTTATTTCAATCAGCGGGAATGGGGCTTGTTGCTGTCGCTGGCGCCTCGTGAGCAGGAGGGCTGGCGCTGGGGGCTGAGCGCCAAGTTGCTGGGCCACTGGCTGGCGGAGGAGCTGGGCCTGGGTCTGGGTTTCGACCTGGGGCTGTGGCGCGAGCTGGGCTGGGGCCTTTCAGCCGGCGCCCTGTTGCAGGATATCACCACTACCCAGGTTCGTTGGAGCACCGGGCATTGGGAGACTATCGCACCTCGGCTGACCGCCGGCCTGCGCTGGGATGGGCAGTTGCCGGTGGTGGGGCGCCCGGTGGCCTTAGAAGCCGAACTCACCTCCCGGTTGGACGGCCAGCGGTTGGAACGCAGCTTCGGGCTTGGGCCGTTGAGCTTGCTCGCCCGGTTGGGAGTGGAGCTGGCGCTGAACGATAACCTGACTCTGCGGGCCGGCGGCTCCGAGCTGTATCCCTTCAGCCTGGGTTTGGGGCTCGATTTTTCACATTTCCGGGTAGATTATGCTTATTTGGGCGATACGGCGGCACAGGTCTTCGAACCCACCCATCAGATCACGCTGGTGTTATACTTAGAGCAGTTGAGGACTTTTCTGGGCGTGGAATGAAAAATGAAAAATGAAAAATGAAAAGTGAAAAATGAAAATGGGAAGGGCTAAGAGGAGCAAGCGGTGATTTCTATCTGTCTGAATTTCAAGGATTTACTTAATCAGGGCGGTTGCTTTTTAAAATCGATTTTCGTAGCTTTGTGGCCTTAGGTTAGGGGTAGAATGGCGCTTTTCAGCATGACCGGCTACGGACAGGGGCGCGCCTCGCTGGATGGCATGGAATTAACTGTGGATATCCACAGCCTGAACGGTCGCTTTCTTGATATGGGTCTACGGCTGCCCAAGCGCCTCCAGGCCTGGGAACCCCAGGTCCGGAAACAGGTACAGGAAGCGTTGGTCCGTGGCAAAATTTCGATTTCGGTTGTCTATGCGGAGGAGGACGGGGCCCAAACAGCGCCCAGGTTGAATAGCGGACGACTGAAGCATTACCAGCAGCTGTTCCGGCGGATGGCGAAGGAGCTGGGCCTCAAGGAGGAGCCGGGGCTTTCACATTATACCAGGCTCTCCGACGTTATCGACTTGGAGGAAACCGACCGGCCGGATGTGCTGAGCAAGCTACTGCCGCAGGCCCTGAGCGAGGCCCTGGACAACGTGCAGGAGATGCGGCGGATGGAAGGGATTAACCTGGCGCGGGACCTGCAAGAGCGCCTGGGAGCGGTCAGCGGGGCAATGGGTGACATCGAAGGCCAGGCGGAGGCGGACAAAACGGTGCAGTTGCAGGGCTATCGCGACCGCATCCAGGAGCTGTTGAAGGACGTACCGGTGGATGAGGCCCGGTTGCTCCAGGAAGCAGCCATCATGGCGGATAAGCGGGATATATCCGAGGAATGCACCCGTCTGAAAAGTCATCTGGCGTTGTTTGAAAATTACATGGCGGCTGAGAATGCCAACGGCAAGCGGCTGGGATTCCTGCTACAGGAGATGGGCCGGGAAGCCAATACTATCGGCGCCAAGAGCAACCGGATACAGATTCGTCACCTGGTAGTGGAACTAAAAGATGAACTGGAGAAGATCCGCGAGCAGGTGCAGAATATTTTATGAGTAAGGGCCGGTTGGTGGTGATCAGCGCCCCCTCCGGCGCCGGTAAAACGACCATCATCCGGCGGTTACAGCAGGATGGCGCCCAGTGGCGCTTTTCTGTCTCCGCAACCACCCGTCCCCGGCGGTCTGCCGAGGTGGACGGTGAGGACTATCAGTTCCTGAGCGACGCCCAATTCGACGCGGACCTGGCCGGGGGAAAGTTTATTGAATGGGAATGGGTCCATGGACACCGGTATGGTACTCTCCGGAGCAGCCTGGAAACGGCCCTGGCGGCGGAGCGGACCCTGCTGCTGGATGTGGATGTGAAGGGCGCGGTGAATATCATGCGCAGCTACCCCGGGCAGTGCTTGGGCATATTCATCGACCCGCCCGATGTGGAAACGCTCACCGAGCGTCTCAGGGACAGGGGCAGTGACGATCCTCAACGGATTACCAAACGGCTGGAACGGTTGCCTGAGGAGCTGGCCTATAAGCCGCAATTCGATTACGTGGTGGTCAACGACGACCTGGACCAGGCGGTTGACCGGATTAGAAACATCATAAGGGAGACTGCATGAAATTAGAAACTTTATCCTTCCAAGAGATACTGGGCCATACCCCCGACATATTTGAGGCGGTCACAGTTCTCGGCAGACGGGCCACCCAGATCACCGCCCGGCGGGCAGCCGAGCAGGTGGTAGGCGAGGAAGATTATCTTGAAGATGAGTATGCCTTAGAAGAATTGCCGGAAGAGAGTGACTACGAGGAGCAAGACAAAGTCACGGTGGTGGCCATGCAGGATTTCATGGAAAAACGGCTCGAATGGCGTTATACAGAGAAAGACGGTGGTGATGAGCCGGGCGAGTCCGGGGAGACCAAGACCGGCTGATGTCTCCGAGCAGCCTAGCGGCCCGTAGTTACCTGGTACGCCAGCAGACCTTATTTGGTGACCAGCTGATCTTAGGGGAAGCCGCCGATAGCGCTGCTGAGCCGAGCACCGAGGGGGATACTTCCGGGGTGGGGGAGCTGGCGGCTTTCGACCGGGAAATACGGGATTGCCAGGAGTGCTCGTTGGGAGCCACCCGCACCAAATTTGTTTTCGGCGTGGGTAATCCCGCCGCCGACCTGGTGTTGGTGGGCGAGGCCCCTGGTCGACAGGAGGACCTTAAAGGCGAACCTTTCGTCGGGCAGGCCGGAAAACTACTCGATAAAATGCTGGCGGCGATCGACCTTTCCCGCCGGGAAGTGTACATACTCAATGTTCTCAAATGCCGCCCGCCGGAAAACCGTGATCCGAAGCCGGCCGAGGTGGACCAATGCCGGCTCTATTTGAACCGGCAGCTGAGCATTATCAAGCCCCGGCTGATCGTGGCCCTGGGACGGGTGGCGGCCAAGACCCTGCTCAAGGTGGAGGAGAGCCTGAAGAATATGCGCGGGCGGGCCTTCGACTACGAGGGCATTGAACTGATGGTTACTTACCACCCGGCGGCGCTGCTGCGCAACTCCGGCTTCAAGCCCAATGCCTGGGTCGATTTCCAGGCTATTCGGGACCGCTACCGGGAACTAGCCGGATTGCCTCCCGTTGAAGGACCGAGGGCGGCCGGTAACTGAGTGGAATAACAATAGGTAAGGCACAGACCATGGCAGCCAAGAAGAACGGCGAACTGAGGCTGCCGCCCCAGAACCTGGAGGCGGAGGAGGCCGTGCTGGGCGCTATTCTAATCGAGAAGGGGGCTTTCGACCGGGTGGTGAATATTCTGCCTCCGGGGTCTTTTTATAAGGAGGCCCATAATCAGATTTATACCGCCATGGATGAATTGCAGAACCAGGGTGAACCCGTCGATACCCTGACTTTAACAAACCATCTGACCAAGCGGGATCTGCTGGAAAAAGTGGGTGGCGCCTTCTACCTCACCGGCCTGGCCGAACAAGTGCCCTCGGCGGCCAATGTGGGACAGTATGCACAAATAGTACGTGAGCGCTGGTCCCGCCGCCAGATCATCGCCTCCGGCACCGAAATGATAGAGGAAGCCTATAAAGGTGAGCGGGAGATCGACGACTTACTTGACAGCGCCGAGCACCGGCTGTTCGAGCTGCAGCGTAAAGCTACGAGCAACGAAGCTGTGGAGATCGAGGGTATTCTATCCGATAGTCTCAGTAAGCTCGACCAGCTGCACAGCACCGACCGCCGGCACCGCTACACCGGTATTCCCGCCGGTTTCACCGACTTAGATAAGATGACCAACGGTTTCCAAATGTCCGACTTAGTGATCCTGGCCGGCCGCCCCTCCATGGGCAAGACCGCCCTGGCCCTGAATATCGCCCGCAACGCCGCCAGCGAGGAATTCCGGCACCGGGTGGGCATCTTCAGCATGGAGATGTCCAACTACCAGCTGGCCATGCGACTGCTCACCGCCGAGGCCAAGGTCGATTCGCACAAGGTGCGGCAGGGTACGCTCACCAAGCGGGACTGGCCCAAGATTTCCAAAGCCGCCGGGATATTATCGGAGGCGCCGATCTTCATCGATGACACCGCCGGGCTGGATATCCTGGGGCTACGCTCCCGCATCCGGCGTTTCAAGGCCGACTATGCCGTGGAGCTGGTGATCATCGACTACCTGCAGCTGATCTCCGGCCGGTCGCGGATGGAGAACCGGCAGCAGGAGATGTCGGATATCACCCGCTCACTAAAGGGACTGGCCCGGGAGCTGGACATAACCATTCTGGCCCTGTCGCAACTTTCCCGGGCCCCGGAGCAGCGCCCCGGCAAGGATAAGCGGCCCATCATGTCCGACCTGCGGGAATCGGGGGCCATCGAGCAGGACGCAGACGTGATCCTGTTCCTTTACCGCCCGATAATATACACCCGGTCGGAAGATGATGAGGGCAAGGCGGAGCTGATCATCGCCAAGCAGCGTAACGGTCCCACCGGCACGGTACACCTGACATTTGAGGCCGTCTACACCAAGTTTGCGAATGCGTCTTTCAGGGAAGATTTTGAGTTCACCGGAGAGGAGACGCCCTTCTGATGGTGGTGGATACCCTTAAGCAGATTATACCCCGCCGCAGTCAGTACCCGGCCAAGTTCCGGGCCATCATGGCCAATATGAGTCTGAAGGAGGAGAGCCGGGAGGAAGTGGAGCAATTCCTGTGGAGAGCCTACCACGCCGCTGAGCAGGCCCATAACGGACAACTCCGCAAATCGGGCGAACCGTACTTCGAGCACTGCTACCAGACCGCCTTGCTGCTGTCGGAATGGCGCATGGATCCGATCACCATCGCTGCGGGGCTGCTGCACGATGTCCTGGAGGATACGGCTCTGACCGCCAAGGACCTGCGGGAACAGTTTGGCCCGGAGGTTGATCAGTTGGTGGATGGTGTGACCAAGTTATCGGGGATCAAGTTCCGCAGCCACGCCGAGCGCCAGGCCGAGAATTTCATGAAGATGCTGTTGTCGGTGGCGCGGGACATCCGGGTGATCATCATCAAGTTCGCCGACCGGTTGCACAATATGCGTACCATCAAGTTCCTGCCGTTGATCAAGCAGCGGCGCATCGCCATCGAGACCCGGGATGTATACGCTCCGCTGGCGCACCGCCTGGGGATGGCGCGGATCAAGTGGGACTTGGAAGACCTGATATTGAAGGTGATCGAGCCGGAGGCCTTTGGCGAGCTGGTGAAAATGGTGCGGGACTCCCGTTCGGAGCGACAGAAGTACATTGCCGAATTCGTGCGACCCATCAAACAACAGCTGAAGGAGTACAACATCCAGGCCACGGTGGTGGGGCGGCCCAAGCATTATTATTCCATTTTCGGCAAGATGCAGCGCCGGCAGGTGAACTTTGAAGAGATTTACGATCTGCTGGCGGTGCGGATCATTACCGAGCGGGTGGACGGGTGCTACGCCGGCCTGGGTATCGTCCACCAGCTATACGCGCCGATCCAGGAGCGCTTCAATGATTTTATCGCCACCCCGAAAATGAACGGTTATCAGTCGTTGCACACCACGGTGGTAGGCCCCCGGGGCAAGGTGGTGGAGGTGCAGCTGCGCACCACGGAGATGGATGAAACGGCTGAGATCGGGGTGGCCGCCCATTGGCGCTACAAGGAGTCGGACCAGACCAAACTGACACATATGGACCGCCAGATCCGCTGGCTGCGGGAACTGGTGGAGATTGTCCAGAACGACAAGTCCACCCCCGAGGAATTCCTGGAGCTGCTGAAGATCGACCTGTTCAAGGATGAGATATTTATCTTTACCCCCCGGGGCGACCTCATTCAGCTGCCGGCGGGGTCCTCGCCGGTAGATATGGCCTTCGAGGTCCATACGGAGGTGGGCCTGCAGTGTGTGGGCGCCCGGGTCAACGGCAAGATCGTACCGTTAAACAGCAAGCTGCACAACGGGGACACGGTGGAGATCATCACTTCGGAACACCAGTCCCCCAGTTACGCCTGGCTGAAGTTCGTTCAAACCAGCAAGGCCAAAAGTCACATCCGGCGCTTCATGCGCCGGGCGCAGCTGGAAGAGAGCATCCGGCTGGGGGAGGAGATCCTGCAGAAGACCCTGCGGCGCTTGAAGATGACGGCCGTGCATAAGGCCATCCGTAAGGAACCCGGCAAGAGCGGCTACGAAGCGGTGGAGCAGCTGTATGCCGCCTTGGGGCGGGGGGATGTCACTGTGCGGCAGGTGATGGGCAAATTCTCGCCCGAGCAACTGCCGCAAGAGGACGCGCTGGAACGGAAGTTGGGCCCGTCGACGGCCCGCCGGTATCGAAAGTCGGGCCAGGGGGTGCGGGTGGACGGCATCTCCGACCTGATGATTTCACTGAGCAAGTGCTGCAACCCTATTCAGGGTGACGAAATCATCGGTTTTGTGACCCGGGGCCGGGGGATCACGGTACACCGGGTGGCCTGTTCCAACCTGCCGATCATTGACGTCAACCACGATCGCTTCGTGGAAGTGGAGTGGGATGTGAGTAAGCGCAGGGATTTCGTCGTGCCGTTGAAGATCGTGGCGGAAGACCGGAAACACTTCCTCAAGGACCTGACCGAAACGACCTCGAAGCTCAACACCAACATCGCCAGCGTGGACCTGGTAGTGGAGGATGGAATCCTGACATTGCATCTGGCATTGGAGGTAGATGACATCCGCAAGCTGAAACGAATTCAAAACCGCGTCCGGATGATTCCGGGATTAATTTATATGGAGCGGATTTAACCATGGCAAAAATTAAAGGTATTACCTACACCAAACGGGACGTGACCCAGCGAGTCGCCGACAAGCTGGATGTGCCCGTTTCGCAGATGAAGGCCCCGGTAGACACCGTCTTCGAGGTGCTGCGGGAGATCATGAGTCAAAGCCATCCCAGATTGCGGGTGGAGATTCGGAATTTCGGGGTGTTCGAGGTGAAGCCCACCAAGGCCAAGCCCAGGGCCCGCAACCCCCGCACCAATGAAGAGGTTTATGTGCCCCCCCGGCGGAAGAGCCATTTCAAGCCGGGACGCCTTTTGCGCCAAGTATTGCGGCAACCGCTCGACGAACTATAGGCCCGTAGCGGTTGGCGCGCATATTAGGGATCGACTTCGGTGAACGGCGGGTGGGCCTGGCGGTTTCCGATCCACTGAAGATAATCGCCCAGCCTTATGCCACCCTGGTCAGGGATGGGGGAGACGGTTGGTGGAGCCAGCTGGCGGCTGTCATCAGTGAGCAGGAAATCGAGTTGGCGGTGGTCGGTTATCCCCTGACCATGAGCGGGGAGCGTGGCAGCCAGGCCCAGGTGGTGGATAAGTTTATCGCCGAACTGGAACAGAACCTGGCGGTGCCGGTGGAGCGCTACGACGAACGGTTGAGTACGGTGGCTGCCCGCAAAGCTCTGCAGCAGCAAGGTATCAAGACCGGGCACAATAAGGAAATGGTTGACCGAACCGCCGCCGCCCTATTTCTCCAAGACTATCTGGATTCCCACCCTTGAAAATCCCGGCGCTCGTCTCTAAGTACCAGCGCCTGCCTGTCACCCGGAAAGTGGTATTGGCAGGGATTGTTACCGCTCTCAGTTTCCCCCCTTTTCCGCTGGGGTTTCTAGCCTGGGTAGGGTTGGTACCCCTAATCGACGCCTGGCAGAAGTCGCCCTCACCCGTCCGCTCGGCCTATCTCGGCCTGCTTTGGTCGCTGGGCTACCTGGTGACACTCCTGTACTTCGTGGCCTTCAATTCCGGAACTACCTGGTGGGCGGCCACGGCCAGCATGATAGCCCTGGTGCTGTTCCTGGCGCTGAACTATGCTTTCATCGGTTGGTGGTTCGGCTGGCTGAGAGTCCACTGGGGACCGGCGGCGGTGTGGAGCCTGCCGCTGCTATGGGTGGTGGTGGAATTCATTCGCACCTTCGGCACCCTCGGTTTCCCCTGGGTCGCCCTGGCCAACTCCCAGGCGGGGTATCTGCTGCCGATCCAGCTGGCGGAATACAGCGGAATCTACGGCCTCAGCTTCTGGGTGGTGCTGGTGAACGTGCTGACGTGGGAACTATGGCAGCGCCAGAATTGGGCGATTGGCGCTCCCGTGCTGGCCGGAGCGCTGATCCTGCCCTGGCTGAGCGGCTGGGCGCTGCTGCCCCCGACGCCGGTGCCGACCCTGCGGGTGGGAGTGGTGCAGCCCAATACCAACGCCCTGGAAAAATGGGACCCGGAGATCCGGCAGCAGCATTTCGACCAACTGAATGCCCTGACCAGGGAAGTGGCGCAATATCACCCCCGGATAGTGTTCTGGCCGGAGGCGGCCACACCGGCCTACCTGCGCCACGGCGGGCGGGGCTACCTGCGGCAGATTCAGGAGGAGCTGCGGGAACTGCAAATTACGGTGATCACCGGCATGCCGGAATATGAGCGGCTGCCGGGTGGAAAAGTGCAATATTTCAACTCCGCCGGCCTGATCGACAGTAACGGTATCAACGGCCGCTACGACAAGATCCACCTGGTGCCGTTCGGCGAATACATTCCATTTTCCGATTGGTTCGAGGTACTGAAAGAACTGAACCTGGGCCAGGCTAACTTCAAGGCGGGCGAAAGTTATACCGTATTCGACGTGGACGGGGCCCGGTTCAGTGTAGGTATCTGCTATGAGACCACCAGGCCGCAGCTATACCGGCATTTTGCGCGCGCCGGGGCGGATTTTCTGGTAGGCCTGGTGAACGACGCCTGGTTTGGCTTCACATCCGAACCCTACCAGCACACGGCCCAGTTCCGCTACCGGGCGATAGAACTGCGGCGACCGGTCGTGCGGGCGGCCAATACGGGGATCAGCCTGGTGATCGACCAGACGGGACGAACTATCGCTCGCCTGGGCCTCAATCGCGAGGGCGTCTTCACCGCCGATATCGCCCCCAGCGACAAAGCCACGTTCTACTTGCGCCAGGGCGATTTTTTTGCCTGGCTGATAGTGGCTCTGGCAGTGGGGCTGTCGGTTATAACTTTGCGGATGGAGTTGCGAACCAGGAGCAGGCCAGATGCTTCCTAGAACTGCATTGGTGGCCTTGTTAGCACTGAGCACGATCCAGGCGTTGAGCGCTCAGCAACAGGGCGATTCGGCGCGCAAGGGAGCGGTGCTGCGATCGCTGGTGCTGCCCGGTTGGGGACAACGCAATCTGGGGGCGGATCGTTGGGCTCGCCGCTTCGTGACAGCCGAGGCGGGGCTGTGGCTGAGTTTCGCCGCCGCCAACAAATGGGCGGCAGTCAACCGTGACGATTACCGGTCGTACGCGGCCCAATATGCCGGCGTCATCAACCGGTCCCGGCCGGATATTTATTATTTCCGCCTGGGGGCCTGGGACAATATGGGGGAATATAATCAGGACCAGCTCCGGCGGCGCAACATAGCGGCCGTCTATACAACCGGCAGTGATGCCGATTGGGATTGGGAGGGGGCCACGCATCGCCGGCGCTATCGGGAACTACGGCACAGCAGCCTGCGATGGGACCAGACAGCCACCATCGCCCTCAGCGGCCTGGTGGTGAACCGGGTGTTGGCGGCCATCAACATCCTGTTTCTGACCAGGACCATGCCCGCGGCGGCCGTCTTTCCGCTACCGGGTGCGGCCGGGGGTCTGCTGAGACTGAACTGGGCATTTTGACGTGTCTGTCAGCGACTCCCCAGGTTTCCGCGGCGACCATAATCCCTTGGTGCTGATTATTTTGGCAATGGCCGGACTGCTGAGTGTTTCCCTGGCCGCCAATTGGCAGCAGCTGGCCTACAGCGGCGTATGTTTCCTGGCCCTGACGCTATTGTTGGGGCTGAGTGTGCGGCCCATGGTGGGTAGCGTGCGGCTGATGCTCCCCTGGACTCTGCTGTTTTTCACGGTGCACCTGATGTTTACCTGGAAATTAGCGCCGGGGCGGGACTTCAAGTCGGTGTTAACCGGCGAGACTATCATCCTGGCGCGTTTCATCGGTCTGTCCGCTGTAATGGGTGTACTGTTAGTGGGGCTGAGCGCCCAGCGGATCGTGGACAGCTTAAAAACGCTGCTGGATAAGTCCCGCTGGCACAGCCGGCGGGCAGAGGACCTGCTGCAGATCCTGCGGCTGATCCTGGTTTTTATTCCTCAGGTACGCCGGGAGTATGCTCGTCTGGAGCGCTTCAACCGGGCCCTCGGCTTTGCCCCGCCGGCCAACCTGGGGCAGAAGGTACGCTTTTACGGTGGTAACCTGCTCCCGGTCCTTTCGCGATCATTGGCCCGGGCCGACCAGCTGGGAGTGGTGATGGAACAGCGGGGTTACGGCCGGGTGGTACCCCGGGGGCAGCTCACGCCGGTACCGTTTCGGGCTGCCGACAGCGGCTGGACCCTGGCGATCCTGGTTTTGCTGGGCGGCGGCGGGTGGCTCCTTTAAACTTCAAGCTGGTAATTGAGTATGACGGCACGGCTTTCAAAGGTTGGCAATTGCAACCCAACGACCGGACGGTGCAAGGCGAGTTGGAAGCGGCCTTGCAACAGGTGACGGGGGGTGAACGGGTGGTGGTGAACGGCGCCGGCCGCACCGACGCCGGGGTACACGCCCGGGGGCAGGTGGCCAGCATCAAGTTGGAGACTAAGTTGACGCCGAAACAGTTGTGCGGCGCCATCAATGCTCAGTTGGCGGAGGATGTGCGGGTGCAGGATGTGTTACCGGCCGGGGATGATTTTCACGCCCGGTTCAGTGCCGCCGGGCGGCGGTACAGCTATGCCTTGGCCACCGACTACCCCATAGTGGGTCGCCAATATGTCTGGCCGGTGCGCTTTACCATCGCACCCGAGCTGTTGCACAGTTGCGCCGGCCTGGTGGAGGGGCGGCATGACTTCGAGGGGTTCGCCAAAGCCCAACCGGAACAGGACTCCACCGATTGTGAGGTGACCCGGTCCCAATGGGAGCAGCAGCCGGGGCGGTTGGTGTACCAGGTGGCGGCCGACCGGTTCCTGCACCATATGGTCCGGTTCCTGGTGGGCAGCATGGTGGAAGTGGCCCGGGGGCGGTTCACGGTTGAGCAGTTCGCCCGGCGGCTGGACCGGCGCTCCGGGGGACTGGATGTCTATCGAGCACCGGCTCAGGGGCTGGTGCTGGAGGAGGTGCGGTATGACCGGGGATAGGGAACGATGGGGGTCAGAAAGAGAGGCGCGGGATGTTAGGGGCTAAGAGAAAATCCCGTTCCGGCCGGAACCTGACTACTTTAGTTTGGCTCCTGCCGGCCACATTACTGCTGTCCCAGGTCCGGGATAACCTGGCCCGCAGCAGGGAGACCGCCGTCACACGGGCCATCGAAATGGTGAGCCCGGCAGTGGCGGGCATCAATGTGATCAAGCTGCAGAAAGGACCCCGGCCTTACGGCTTGCTGTTCGACGAAACAATCTGGTCCGCCATGTTTCCCGAGACCTACCGGCGAGTGAAGAGCCTGGGGTCGGGACTTTTGTTGTCGTCTGACGGGTACGTGGTAACCAATGCTCACGTGGTGGAACATGCGGCTGAGGTGATCGTCACGCTGCCGGGGGGAGCGGAGTACGAGGTGCGCGACATATTCCAGGATCCGCTCTCCGATATTGCCCTGCTGAAGATCGACGCTCACGACCTGCCGACGGTCAAGTTGGGTGACTCGGACGATTTGATAATCGGGGAATGGGCCGTGGCCCTGGGTAATCCCCTGGGCTTGTTCGACGTGAATATGCAGCCCACTGCCACCCTGGGGATCGTCTCCGGGTTGCACATGGATTTCGGGCACAAAGAGCCGGGACGAGTATACCAGGATATGATCCAGACCGACGCCTCCATCAACCCGGGCAACAGCGGTGGTCCGCTGGTGAATGCGGACGGGGAGGTGATCGGCATTAACAGCTTTATATTCACTGAAAACGCCTATTCGGCCGGCTCCATAGGGATCGGCTTCGCAATTCCCATTAACCGGGTGCGGGAAATCGTGGAAGAGCTGAAGACCAAAGGCCGGGTGGACCGGGAAATCCGCACCGGTCTGATGGGACGCACCGTGGACCGCACCACCCAGGCCTACCTGGAACTGCCCTTCCGCAGAGGTTTCCTGATCACCACGGTCAAGGGGGGCAGTTCCGGTGACAGAGCCGGCCTTATACCGGGAGACATTATACTGGAGACCAACGGCAGACCCGTGAATACCGGAATGGATTTTCGCAATATTATAGAAGAAGACTTGCTGAAGGCCGGCGACGAGCTGCAGATGAAGATCTGGCGGGACGGCCAGGAGATGGTCATAACCATGGAACTGGGCCGCTAGAAACACCATGATCCCGCGGTACACTACACCGGAAATGGGCCGTCTGTGGAGCGACCGGCACAAGTATGAAACTTGGCTGCAGGTGGAGTTGGCGGTCTGCGAAACGCTGGCCGAGCGGGGGGAAATTCCCAAAAAAGCGCTGGTCAACATTAAGGCCAAGGCCGCCTTCAGTCCTGAGCGGGTGGAGGAGATCGAAGCCACAATCAGGCACGACGTGATTGCCTTTTTGACCAACGTGGCCGAGGAGGTGGGACCCGATGCGCGCTTCATCCACCTGGGAATGACCTCTTCCGACCTGCTGGATACCTCCCTGGCCCTGTTATGCGTGGAGGCCGGAGAGCTGATCCGGGAGCGGCTGAAGGGGTTGCATGGGCTGCTGCGCCAAAAGGCCCTAGAGCACAAATACACCTGGCAGATCGGCCGTACACACGGAGTGCACGCCGAGCCGATCACCTTCGGGCTGAAGCTGGCCTTGTGGTCGGAGGAATTGGGGCGTTCCCGGCAGCGCTGGGAGGCGGCCATGGCGGAGATAGCCGTGGGCAAACTTTCAGGCGCAGTGGGTACTTTCGCTCACCTGCCGCCCGAGGTGGAGGAGCAGGTCTGCTCGCGGCTGGGACTAAGGGCCGCCCCGGTGTCCAACCAGGTTGTGCAACGGGACCGCCACGCCAATTATCTTACGGCCCTGGCCCTGGCGGGAGCCTCCCTGGAGAAGTTCGCCCTGGAGATCCGCCACCTGCAGCGCACGGAGGTGCGGGAGGTGGAGGAAGCGTTCGGGAAGGGACAAAAGGGATCCTCGGCCATGCCCCACAAGCGCAACCCCATCGTCACGGAACAGATTTGCGGCCTGGCCCGGCTGCTGCGGACCAACGCCCTGGCGGCTATGGAAAATGTGGCGTTGTGGCATGAGCGTGATATTTCCCACTCCTCGGTGGAGCGAATAATCATCCCCGATTCCACCACCCTGATGCATTACCTGCTGGGCAAGGCCAGCGGCCTGTTTGAGGGTTTGGTGGTCTACCCCGAGCGGATGCTGACCAACCTGAACCTGACCGGGGGCCTCATATTCAGCCAGAATGTGCTGTTGGCGCTGGTTGGCAGCGGCCTGACCCGGGAGCAGGCCTATGCCCTGGTGCAGCGGCCGGCCATGCAGGTCTGGGAGCAGGGGGGAGATTTTAAGCAGGTGCTGTTGGCGGACCGTGAGATCGGCGCCCGGCTGCCCGCGAAGGAATTGGAAGAGTGTTTCAACTATGATAATTTACGACGGAGCGTGGACGCCGTATTCAAACGGATTGGCCTGGAATAGGCCCTATCTGACTATATAAACTAATGGTGGGACAATTATGAAAAAAGGAGGACTTCCCCCGAAAATTGAATACGTGAGCCTGTAACTCACTGATCCGTCAGCTGACGGACTGATCTATCGAGAAATGTAGAAAATGACACGTGGAGGAAACTGTTTTTCCATAAGGGATTCCCTGGCCAGGGGAACCTCACCCCCGTCCTGCGGCCGTCCCCTCTCCGCATGCGGAGAGGGGCTTTACGGAGTAAAGGGGAGAGGTTATTAGCGGATGGTCAACAGGGTCTACGATCTGTTAATGGCAATAGTGGGGAAAATGTGAAGGGAACCACTTCTTCTAAGAGTTCGGAGAAAGGGAAGGCGGGAGAGGTTCAGACTGAGTACGGCTGGTTTACCGCTCCTCTCCTATGGGAGCAGTTAAAGCCTTTGGCCCGAGAAATGCGCCACGCCCCCACATCTGCGGAGGACCAGCTCTGGCAGCGGTTCCGCAACCACCAGCTGCGTGGCTTAAAGTTCCGGCGGCAGCATACAATCGATCGGTTTATCGTTGACTTTTATTGTCCGGAAGTCCGCTTAATAATAGAGGTTGATGGTCCCGTGCATCAGTTTACCCCGGAAGAAGATGCCATCCGCCAGGCGTTCCTAGAAAATGCGGGCATGCGGGTGCTACGGTTTACCAACGAACAAGTCCAAACAAATGTGGAAGGTGTGCTGGCTGAGATCGGATCGGCTTTGGAACTTGGTCGACGGTAGGGTGGAGTGAGGGACTAAGAACCTCACCCCTTCGATAAACTCAGGGCAGGCCCCGTCTTGAAACCCCGCTGGAAGCGGGGCGGCCGTCCCCTCTCCGCATGCGGAGAGGGGCT
>CBDVAP010000064.1:0-14990 GCA_965372015.1 uncultured bacterium
CTTGATCAATGCAGAGATATCCGAAATAACTTCTCCGCTGCACATCCCGCGGTTGGCAATATTGATGATCATGAGTTTCTTTCTTTTGTAAATCGATGTGCAAAATATGCATTAGGTAATGAACAAAACCCTGTTGGAGTAGATATTCAGGAATTTGTTGGAGCAGTAAAGGCTGGAAGATTCAATGATGAACAAAAGGGAGAATGGGTACAGCGCCTTGGGAATACTCATGAGGCGCAAAGGGAATTACTGTTTGGAACACTGCATGGAATATACAGCGATCCTGCTAGTTCTGAAGAATCAAGGCTTAATTCGATAGATATCATTAACGATTTTATTGATGCTCTGAGCCCAAGCATAAAATCTGATTTAATTGATAGACATCAGGATTATGTTGCTAAGGGCGACAATGAACGACACAAAGCATCTCAGCAGTTCTTCCAAAAGCTTGGTCTATTAGGGTTGCTGAGCGAATCTGAGCGCCATTCACTAATATCAAATGCATGCAAAAATCTTCTCAGCGTTCATCAGGCATTTGATAATTTCTTTAATGAGCCTCCATTTGCAGAGCGTTTGTTTCAACTTACATCACAGGGCGCAATACCTGATTCTGCAAAAGATGAATTTGTTGTTACTACAATTACTTGTGCGACTGGCAATCCCTATGGGACCTCCCATGCGGCTGCGGCATGGTATAGAAAAATGATCCAAAACTTTTCTCCGGCTGAAGTTGCTATTGCACTAAGTCTGCCCGGGACCAATACTATTGTTGGCAATCGAATAAAGAATCATCAAAGATGTGCAACTGCATTTAAGGAGGTAGTCCACCTTATTGATTCTGCGTCCGTGCCTACAAAGGCTAGATCAGTTTACATGCAATGGTTGAAATGATCGCTAACAAGACGCTCCATCTGGCGGCAAAGCCGGTGTTAATAATGCAATTCGGTGAATTATGACGACAACCCCTCTCCTCCCTCTCGTCTATTTAGACCACAATGTATTGGATGATTTAATCAAGCATAGGGCTAAAGGCCTAAGAACATGGTTACTCGAATCGCCAATAATTCCAGTTGTATCTAATACCAATCTTGCTGAGATTTCTAAGTCGCGAGATTTTGAGAATGAGTTTATCTCCCTACTCGATCAAATTAATGCAAGATTCATTGAGGAAATTGTTGATGACGGTTTTAGAAGCACCGATCAATGTCGAGTGTACGCAACAAACGGTGATGGTCTCAGGGCGCATATGAGCCTAATTCCCGCCGAGGGTGACGATTCCCCCACAGGATTTGGTGGAATGGTACATAAATTGTTCGGGGGACAGCCTACAACTTCCTTCCAAGAAATCCTTGGAAAAGGTTTAGATGAAATCTTTCTGGAATCCGAAACGGAATTGAATTTAGAAGAAGATTCGAAAGATGACGAACAGATCAAGATGCTTACTGATTTGTCTCAAATTGTTGCACAAGAAGCGATGGAGCAACTTGGTCAACTAATGGATTCAGAAACGACAAAAGCGCAGAACGTCAAGTTTCAGCAATACCAAGAATCTGCACCTCGGGTCATAAATAATCTAGATGGAGATAACCTAATCGATAAGGTGATTAGTGAGGCGTTGGGAGAATTCGATAATATTGAGTATAGCGTTGAGGATTTATTGATGCAAATGGACCAGATCTCAATTGAGACTTATGGTCATGGCAATACCCTTAGTGCAAAGATTCGCTCGTTGTATATCCTACTTTCTATGTTCGGATATCAGAGAGAGCCGAAAATAAAAAAAGATGCGGGCTACAGGAAGGATATGAGAGATATGGAGCATGTTGTAATGGCTCAGTATTGTCCATTATTCTTTACGAAAGACAAGCGATTAATTAAAAAAGCGGTACAAATCTATAAATATTTCGATCTTAGAACTATCGTGCTTCATCCATCAGAATTCAATAAAGTCACCTTTGTTCCTTCGGAAGACCAAGGCAACCTTAGTCAGTAGCTTTATCTTCCGATAAAAACTTTTTCCGAAATCTCCCAACCACTATAAGCCCCCCCCAGATGCCCTCCCCGATTCCCCCTTTACGGATGCCTTGCGCCGTTCGTATATTCGGCGGCTGAAAACGGGGCCGTGGGCCGGTAAAAGTATAAAAGGATAACGATGAGCAAGTATTGTCAAGTCACGGGGCGGGGGCCGTCCTTCGGGAATAAGGTCAGCCACGCCCACAACAGGAGCCGGCGGCGGTTCGACCTGAACCTGTTCAGGAAAAAGTTCTGGTTCCGGGAAGAGGGCCGCTTCATCAGGTTGCGGGTGTCGGCCAAAGGCCTGCGGATCATCGATAAGAAGGGCATTAGTAAGGTAATACAGGAGATGCGGGCCAGGGGGGAGAAGGTCTAGCCCCTAACGACAGCAAAAGGTTTAAGCCCCCTCATCCCAACAGCGGACGAGGGGGCTTTTGGTTACCAGGGAGGAACAGTTTTACATAGGCAATGGCCCGCCGGCGGGGGCGGGGGCATTGGCCCGCAGGACCGTGGGGATCTCCATGTCATCGGCAGCGGCAGCGGCCACGTCCTCCAGGCCCTCGAGGGTCAGTTCCCCATCCTCAGCCATGATCTGGCGGTTAAGGGCCGGTATGTTGCTCAGTCCGTGAGGCAGACTGGCGGCGGCCACCATGCGGGCGGGGGCAGGTGTGCGTTGGTCGTCACAATCGGGCCGCTGGAAGCCGGTGGCGATGACCGTCACCCGGAACTCGTCGGTGCGATTGGGATCGATGACCGCCCCGAAGATCACATTCACATCATCCCCGGCCTCCTCGTTAATGATGGAGGCGGCGTCGTTCACCTCATGCAGGGTGATGGTGGGGTCGCCGGTGATATTCACCAGCAGCCCCCGGGCGCCGGAGATGTTGCAATCCTGTAGCAGGGGCGAAGAGATGGCCTGCTGGGCGGCCAGGATGGCCCGTTCCTCACCGTGGCCGATACCGGTGCCCATGATGGCCTCGCCCATGTCCAGCATGATAGTGCGCACGTCGGCGAAGTCGAGATTGATCAGGCCGTGGACGTTGATCAGGTCGGAGATGCCGCGGGTGGCCTGGTGCAGGATGCTGTCGGCCAGTTTGAGCGACTCGGCGAACCCGGTATTGGGATCGGTGATGCGCAACAGGGTCTCGTTGGCGATCACCAGGGTGGTGTCGCAGAACCTACGGAGCTCATCGATACCACCTTCGGCCCGGGCGGCCCGTTGGCGGCCTTCAAACACGAAGGGGCGGGTAACGATACCCACGGTGAGGATGCCCAGCGATTTGGCAATGCGGGCGATGTTGGGCGCAGCCCCGGTACCGGTGCCGCCCCCCATGCCGGCAGTGATAAACACCATGTCGGCCCCGGCCACCGCCTCCTTGATAATCTCCTGGTCCTCCTCAACGGCCTGGCAACCGATGTCGATATCGGCCCCGGCCCCCAACCCTTTGGTGAGGGTCTTGCCGATCTGGAGTTTGGCCTCCGCCAGGTTGTTGTCCAGGTCCTGGGCGTCGGTGTTCACCGCGATGAACTCCACCCCCATGAGGTTGTCCTCAATCATGCGGTTAATGGCATTGCCGCCGGCGCCACCCACGCCGACTACCTTGATCTTTGCCTTAAGCAGGTCGTAGTCGTCGAATTCAAAGAACATGGTTTTTCTCCTCTACTCGGTTAGAACAACTCTCTGAAAAAGTCCCTTATGCCGCCGCCCAGGTCGCCAAAAAAGTGGCCAATGCCTCTCGGCCGCCGGGCAGCGCCATATTTTTCCTGATGCTCCCGCCCATACAGCAGCAATCCGGTGGCCGTGGCGTACTCGGGTGAGTGCATCACGTCCTCCAGGCCCTGTATGTGCAGGGGATAGCCGACCTTGGTGTCGGCGTTGAAAACTTCACCGGCTTTTTCCTCAATGTCCTTGAGCAGTACGCCGCCGCCGGTAAGCACTACCCCGAATGTGAGTTTGTCGCCCACCTCGCTTTTACGCACTTCGTTGCGGCACAGAATGAGGATTTCCTCCAGCCGGGGCTCGATAATGGAAGATAATCCCCGTTTGGTGGTGGTCTGGGGCTGGCGGCCGGCTATTCCCTCGATGGTGATCTCGTTATCCTCGACCGTGGCCGGGAATTTGGCGTAGCCGTGCTCGCGCTTGAGCTCTTCCGCCTTCTGGTAAGTGGTGTGCAGTATCTGGGCGATATCGTTGGTGACCCGGTTGCCGCCGAAGGGGATCACGGAGGTATGCCGCACACCGCCATTATAGTAAACGATGATATCCGTCGTGCCGCCACCCATATCGATGAGCACCACGCCCTGCTCTTTTTCAGTTTCCTCCAGGACGGCGTAGGCCGAGGCCAGGGGAGCCAGTATCAGGGTCTCCACCCATAGGCCGGCGGCTTCAACGCAGCGGGTGATGTTCTGGGCGGCTGAGGTGACCACGGTGACCAGGTGGACCCGGGCCTCCAGCCGGTGGCCTACGTGGCCCAGGGGATCCTTGATGCCGTCGTGCTGGTCAATTTTGAACTCCTGGGGCAGCACATGGAGGATTTCCCGTTCGGTGGGCAGAGTGATGGCCTTGGCCTGTTCCAGCACGCGGAGGATATCGTCCTCATCGATCTCGGCAGTGTTGGGTACCCGGGATTCGCCCCGGCTGACGGTGATCACGCCGGCGTTGTTCATGCTGCGCACCTGTTCACCCGATAGTGCCACGTACACACCGTCCATTTTCACGTCGGCCTGGTTTTCGGCCTCACCGACAGCCGTTTCGATAGAGGCGATGGTATCCTTGACGCTCACCACCATGCCTTTACGGATACCGGTGGCGGGGGCCCGGCCCACGCCCAGCAGGTTCATCCGGCCCTGGTCATCCACCTGGGCGATGGCGGCGCAGACCTTGGTAGTCCCTACGTCCAGGCCGGAGATGATTCCGGGTTGCAACTCATGATTGGTCATTAGGCTCTTTCCCTGACAATAATTTGTTGTTTATATCTCAAGTCGATGTAGGAATAATCCACCACGCTACGCTGTCCCATAACGGTGGTCAGGAAGGCGTCCAGGGTGGCGATGCGCTGTTTCAGATCGGAGTCGCCCAGACGCACCGCCGTGGAGGTCTCGGCCAGATAGAGTGTAATCTCCCCGGCGTCGCTGAAGACGATCTCGCTCAGCTCCTGATAGAGCACCGGGAAAGCAGTTTGCATGTAACCCAAGATTTCCCGGGCCCGTTCCAGTTTTTCATGGCCGTCGATATGGCCGGCATCAAGGGCTGAAATAACGCCGGGAATGCCGGTGACGGTGGGCAGTTCCAGTTCATAGCGGCCATTGGGCAAGGGCAGGGCTGAGCCTTCGGCGGTGAGCACAAAGAACTCCAGCGCCGCCACATAGGCCAGGGGCCGGTTCTCCACGATGTCCACGAACACCGTATGGGGGAAGATGCGTCCCAGCCGCACCCCATGGATAAAATTGAGCCGCTCCACCTTATGTTGGATGTCAGCCAGGTCCACGTCGAAGATGCTCCCGGTCAGAGGCAGGTCGATGACGTTGATTACCTCGGCCCGGGAGACGATGCTATGGCCTCGAATTTCGATCCGCCGTAAATCGAACACCGCCGTTTCCTTGGTGTAACCGACAACGGCTTTTCCCAGCACCCAGCCGGTAGCGATCAGCAGGATGGCGGTCAAGCTCCCGCTCAACCAGCGGACCAGGTTTTTAAGTGTGGCTTTAATGCTAGCGGCCAAGTCCGGCCTCCTCCCAAAAGCCCCGGGGGAATCCCAGGGTCCTGATTTCCAACTCCAGCTGCACGTTAAAGCGTTCCTTGACGGTGGCGGCTGCCAGCTTGATCAGCTGGGCCATATCCCCGGCGGTGGCAGTGCCGCGGTTGATGAAGAAGTTGGCATGCTTGGGGCTGATCTGGGCGCCGCCGATGCTGGTGCCCTTCAGTCCGGCCTCGTCGATCAACCGCCCAGCGGCCAGGTCGGGACGGGGATTTTTGAAGACACTGCCCGCTGAACGTTGGGTCAACGGCTGACGGGTTTTGCGCTCTTTGGAAGCCAATCGGCCGGCCTGGGCGACCTGCTCATCTTGTCCGAAGGGGAATCGGAATTCCCCAGCGATTATGATCTCATCAGGCCCGAAGCTGGAGGCGCGATAGCCGAAAGTAAGATCTACCCTGGCATAGCGGCGTTCCCGGCCCTGGTGATTAACTACTGTGACCGCGCTCAAATGGGTGGATATTTCGGCACCGAAGGCCCCGGCGTTCATCACTAGCGCGCCGCCCACCGTGCCCGGTACCCCCGCCAGGCTTTCCAGGCCCGCCAGCCCGGCCGCCCGGCAGCGCCGGACCAGGTGACCCAGCATGACGCCGGCCTGTGCGACTACCCGGCCATCCTCAATACTCAAGCGGTTCAGGGTACCCGCCAGGGAGATGACCAGTCCGGACACACCGGCGTCGCTAACTAAGCAGTTGCTGCCCGAACCGAGCACCTGGATGGGGATTCTTTGGGTGGTGGCGAAGCGCAACAGGCGCAGCAGTTCCTCCCGGTCACCGGGGCGCACAAATATTTCGGCCGGGCCACCGATACCGAGGGTGGTATGGCGATTCATAGGCTCGTCCGTCCGCATTTCGCCGGTGGTGATCAACTCTGCCATGCGAATTAAGTCTTCCCGCTGCATTGCCTGTAGGCGTCCCGGATTGTGGCGTTGTAGGCGGTGATATCCCCGGCCCCCATGGTAATGACCATATCGCCGGGCCGGACCAGGTCCGCCACCACGACGGCCAGATCATCCAATTGTGGTACGTAACGCACCTGCTTGTGGCCGATATTGACAGCGTCGGAAGCGATCAGTTCCCCATCGATGCCCTCCAGCGGATCCTCGCGGGCCGGGTAAATGTCGGTCACCACCAACAGGTCGCTATCTAAGAATGCTTGGGCGAAATCCTCATGGAAATCGCGGGTCCGGGAGTAAAGGTGGGGCTGGAATACGGCCACCACTCGCCGATCCCAGCCCTGTCTGGCCGCCGCTAAGACGGCAGCTACTTCTCGGGGATGGTGGGCATAATCATCCACGAATAGGACATCGTCAATGGTCTCGGTCACTTCGAACCGGCGGTTTACACCGGTAAATTGTTGCAGTCCGTCCACCATTTCTTCCAGCGGTACTTGCAGCTCCAAGCCGGTGGCGATGGCCGCCAAGGCGTTGCGTACGTTATACTCACCGGGTACCTGCAACTCCACCTTGACCGGTGGCGCCTCGCCAGGTACTCGCAGCTCGAAAGATGTGCGGGTGGCATCGCCGGCCAGGTTTCGGGCCTGGACGTCCGCCTGGGGGCTCAGGCCGAAGGTGGTCACCGGGCGTTTCAGTAGGGGCACCAGGGCCTGCATGTTAGGGCAGTCCAGGCAGGCCACCACCCGGCCGTAGAACGGGACGGCGTTCGCGAACTGGGCAAAAGCCTGGGTCAGGTCCTCCATGTTCTGATAGCAGTCCAGGTGTTCCAGGTCGATATTGGTTACGACGGCCACAGTGGGGGCCAGGGACAGGAAGCTGCGGTCAAACTCGTCGGCTTCCACCACGATAATATTTCCCCGGCCGTGGCGGTAATTGGAGCCCAGGCTGCGGACGATGCCGCCGATGATCATGGTGGGGTCACGCTGGGCGGCAGTAAGCATATTACCGATCATGGAGGAAGTGGTGGTCTTGCCGTGCGTGCCGGCCACGGCTACACTGACGTCGGCCACCTTAAGCAGCTCGCCCAACATCTCCGCCCGGCGAATCACCGGAATATTGCGTTGGTGGGCCATCACAAGCTCCGGGTTGTCCGGCCGGACGGCGGAAGAGAAAACCACCATGTCGCAGGCATTGATATTGTCGCCCTCGTGTCCCTCGAAAAACTGGATACCCAGTTGCTGGAGGTGAGCGGTGATCTCAGTGGATTTTAAGTCGGAGCCGGTAACTTCGTATCCCAGCGAGTGCAGCAGTTCGGCCATCCCGCTGATACCGATGCCGCCCAGACCGACGAAATGAATTTTTTTGATCCGGCCGAACATTAGCGCCCTGCCAATTCCAGAATATGGTTGCTGATGGTTACCGAGGCTTCCGGCCGGGCCTGGGCCTGGGAGCGTTTGGCCATTTCGGCCAATTTTTGGGGATCGGCGAACAGAGTGCGCACGGTCTCTTCCAGCACACCTGCTGCCAGTTTCACTTGAGGAACCAGGCGGGCGGCTTTCTTGCGCCTCAGGATCCGGGCATTATGGGTCTGGTGATCGGCGGTAGCGGCGGGAAACGGCACCAGCACGGCCGGCCGGCCCAGAGCGGAGAGCTCGGAGAGGGTCATAGCCCCGGCGCGGCAAATCACCAGGTCTGCGGCCATATAGGCCGCAGCCATATCCTCGATGTAAGGCAGCATTACCACCGGGGCGCCGGAATCCACTTCCTTCAACAGGCGCTCGTAGTCCTTGGGGCCGGTCTGCCACAACAGGGCGATGCCCATGTCTTCGGTGTAGCGCCGCCAATTTCCCATGAAATGGTTGTTAAGGGGGGTACTGCCCTGACTGCCGCCCAGGACGAAAACCACCTGCCGGCCCCGCGGCAATCCCAACCGTTTGCGGGCCTCAGCCTGGTGGGGCGGATCGGGAGCGAAGCGCACCGGGTTGCCGGTGAGCACCCAGCGGTCGGTTTCCAGGTAGGAGGCAGCTTCCTCGTAGGTCAGGCATACCAGGCTGGCTTTTTTCGCCAGGCGGCGGGTAGTGAAGCCCGGGTAGGAATTCTGCTCCTGCAACAGGGTGGCCAGTTTCTTGCGCTGGGCGACCAGCAACGGTATCCCGGCAGCATAGCCGCCGGTACCTACCACAACCTGGGGCCTGAAAGAGCGTAGAATCTGCCGGCAGCGCCGATAGGCAATCAAAAACCGCCAGGAGAAGGCCAGATTGCGCCCTAGAGCGTATCTCGAATAGCCGCGCTGGAGCCCCGTTATGTTTAACGGATAGAATATTTCATTCCGCCGGGGCAATACGGTAGCTTCCAGGCCCCAGAGCGACCCGACGAAGCGGATATCGCTCCCCGGATTTTTCTCCCGTAAGCCGTCGGCGATAGCGATGGCGGGATACAAATGGCCTCCGGTGCCGCCACCTGCGATCAGCACTCGTAGCCTCTTATGTTCTAGCTCTGGCATGTACTAATTGCTGTCTCCAGCGGCGCCTGCCGGCGATGGCTGAAATGTTCAGTAGTATTCCCAAGCTGATCAGGGTGAACACGATGTGCGTACCGCCATAACTGATCAGCGGCAACGGCACGCCGGTGTTGGGCAGCACTTCGGTCACCACCCCGGTATTCACCAGTACATAGGTTATGAAATTCAGTCCGATCCCCACCGCCAGGAAAAGGCCGAAGCGGTCGGGGGCGTTTCGGGCGGCCACAATTCCCCGTTGGAAGAGCCACACAAAGGCGGCCAGCAGGATCAGGGCCCCGATAAAACCCAGTTCCTCACCGATAATGGCGAAGACGAAATCGGTATGCGGGGCGGGCAGGAACAGTCGTTTTTCCACGCTGTTTCCCAACCCGCGGCCAATCAATCCTCCGTTACCGAGACTGATCAGCGACTGTGAAATCTGGTATTCCGCCGCCGGTGAATCCAACAGCCCCAGAAAGGTCATGATCCGGACCCGCCGGTAGGGCGCGGCCAGCATTACTACCGCCAGGACCGGCAGGGCCGCCAGCAGCAGACCGAGCACGTGCCGCAGCCGGGCGCCGCCGATGAACAGCATGACCAGGCCTAAGCCCCCGATCAGGGCGGCGGTTGAGAAGTCGGGTTCCAGGACCACCAGGCCCATGACCACACAAATAATGAAAACCGGCGGCAGGCAGTCCCGCCGGAAATCGCTCAAGTCCCCTTTGCGGTCCAGGTAGGCGGCCAGAAAAATAATCAGGCTCAAGCGGGCGAAGTCCGAGGGCTGTAGTGAAACCGGTCCCAGCGGCAGCCAGCGGGCCGTGGCCGAATTGCCGGCCAGCCGGTGATAAATAAGGGTAGCCACCAGCAGCCCGATGGACGCCAGCAAAATATAGGGGGCCCAGCGGCGCAGATGGTGGTAATCGGTGAGGGCGCAGACCAGCAGCAGGCCGGTCCCGAGCAACACCCGCAATAGTTGCCGCTTGAGGAAAAACATGTGGTCACCGGTCAGGTTGGCGGCGGTGTCGGAGCTGGAGCTGTACAGCATCACCAGGCCGGCTCCCACCAGGACAGCGGTCAGCCCGATAATTTGGACGTCAAAACGGTAGGTTCCGACGGCGCTATGCATTTTCGATCTCCAACTGTCTATCCCGCACCAATTCCCGAAAGGCCTCACCGCGCTGCTCGAAGTCGGCGAACTGGTCGAAGCTGGCACAGGCGGGGGAAAGCAGCACCGTATCCCCGGACTGGCTGTGGGCAGCCGCTTCCCGGACCGCGGCGGCGAAGTCCAGCTCGTAATGCAGCGGCACAACGCCCTGGAAAACTTCCGCCAATTGCAGGCCGGCCTGACCGTAGGTGATCAATCGCTTGACCCTCTCCCGCAACAGCCGGGTCAAGGATTCCAAGTCGGTGGCCCCTTTTTCGCTGCCCCCCAGGATCAGAATGATATTGGCGTCGAAGGTTTCGAGGGCCACTATGGTGGAAGCCGGGTTAGTGGCCTTGGAATCGTTATAATAGGCCACCCCATTGACCGTGCCGACCAGTTCCAGGCGGTGGGGCAATCCCTTGAACTCCCCGGCGGCGGAAACGATGTCGTGGTCCGCGACCTCCAACAGACGGGCGGTGGTGGCCGCCGCCAGAAAATTTGACAGGTTGTGGGGACCGGGCAGCGCCAGGTCCTCTATCGCCACCAGGCGGGTATCATGGCGGGTGATCCAGCCGTCGTGGAGCTGGAACAGCGCCTCGGCCAGGGAGGATACGGCGAAGGGACGGGCATGTTCCCGGCCGGCCAGGTTGGCGCGGAAGAAGGGATCATCATAGTTGTAGATAATCCACCCACCGGGGGCTATGTGTTCCGCCAAGTTGAGCTTGGCGCGGCCGTAGCTTTTCATATCCGGGTAGCGGTCCATATGGTCCGGGGACAGATTTAAGAAGACCGCCGCCCGGGCCTCGAAGCGGTCCAGATGCTCGGCCTGAAAACTGCTGATCTCCACCACATGCACCGGCCGGGCAGGCTTAAGGGTCAGCTCGTCGAGCACGTTAGCGGCCAAGGGCACACCGATATTACCCCCCAAAAAGCTGCGCCGGCCCGTTGCGGCCAGCATGCGGTGAATCAGGGTTGTGACGGTGGACTTGCCGTTCGACCCGGTGACGGCGATCATTGGGGCCTGCGTCAGGCGGGCCGCCAGTTCCACCTCGCTGATCACCGCGCGGCCCTGCTGCAGAAAATATTCCACCAAGCTGTGGGAGTCGGGGATGCCGGGGCTGAGTACCAGGGTGTCGGCGGCGATATCCGCCGGGGTATAACTAGCGGTGATGACAGCCACATCCGGCAGGTCCAGGGTTGCCCGGATACCTTTTTCATCCCGGTAGTCGTCCACCAGGATAACCGTGGCGCCCACGGCCTGCAGCAGCCGGCCGGCCGCCAGTCCACTACGGGCGGCGCCCAATACCGCCACCCGGGCACCGGCCATGGTCTGAGGCAGAGGTACGGCACTGTCCATTAAAGCACCTTGAAAGTGGTTAGACTCAACAGAGCCATTAGAATTCCCAGAATCCAGAACCTGACCACCACCCGGCCCTCGGGCCAGCCGGATAGTTCGAAATGATGGTGCAGGGGCGCCATACGGAAAAGGCGGCGGCCTTCGCCCTTAAAGCGCTTGGTGAGCTTGAAATATACCACCTGGATAACTACGCTCAGCATCTCCGCCAGGAACATGCCGCCGATGATGGTCAGCAGGATTTCCTGTTTGAGCAACACTGCCAAGGTACCCAGGGCCGCGCCCATAGCCAGCGAGCCGGTATCACCCATGAAGATTTCCGCCGGTTTGGCATTGAACCACAGAAACCCGATGCAGGCCCCCAGCAGCGCCATGGCGAAAACATACAGTTCGCCCACGCCGGGCAGGTAGAAAATATTCAGGTAGTCGCTGAAGTCCACCCGGCCCGAAACATAGGCGATAGCGCCGAAGGCCAAGGCCGCAATGGCCATCAGCCCGGTGGCCAACCCGTCGAGGCCATCGGTGAGGTTAACGGCGTTGGAGGTGGCTGTGATCACGAAGATCACCAGGGGAATATAGAACAGTCCCAGATCGAGGGAGCCGTTGGCCACGAAGGGGATGGCAATGGAAGCCCGGAGCTCCGGGTTGACGGGCCAGAAATAGAGCCAGCCCCCAATAACCAATCCCAGGCTGACCTGTCCGGCCAGTTTGTAGCGGGCGATCAGCCCACCGGGGTATTTGCGGAAGTCCTTGAGATAATCGTCCCACAGCCCGATCAGCCCCATCCAAACCATTGCCAGCAGGGCCATCAACACGTAAGGCTGGTCCAGGCGGGCCAGCAGCAAAGTGGGTACCAGGACGGCCAGCAGGATGATCACCCCGCCCATGGTGGGGGTGCCTTTTTTGGTCTTGTGGGTTATAGGCCCCGCCGCACGGATGTCCTCGCCAATCTGCATGCGGGTGAACCAGGCGATCAGTACCGGGGCCACCCAGAAAGTGAGTATCAACGCCAGCACCGCCGCCGCTGCGCCCCGGAAGGTTATGTATCGCAGCAGGTTAAACCCTGAGAACCAATCCCGCAGTGGCAGTAAGAAGTGATAGAGCATAACTAGCCGCTGAACACTTCGTCGATGATAGTTTCCATGGCCATCCCCCGGCTGCCTTTGACGTACACTACATCCCCGGCGGTTATGATCCGGCCCAGGGCAGCGCTCAACTCAGTTTTATCGGTGTAATGGTGCCCGGTGATCCCGGCCGTCTGGGCGGCGGAGCAAGCAGCCTTCGATTCGGGGCCGTAGCAAAATAGTTCGTCCACGCCGTGTTCCACCACCGATAGCCCTACCTGGCGGTGGTGCTCCTGCGAAATCGGGCCCAGTTCCAACATATCGCCGAAGACCACGATGCGCCGTCCCTTGGCGGGCAACCGCATCAAGGTTTGTAATCCGGCCAGCGTGGAAGCCAGGTTGGCGTTGTAGGAATCGTCGATGACGGTAACGCCATCGTGCCTGATGATCTCCCCGCGGCCGGCGGGGATGCGGAAGCCCTCGATGGCCTCCTTGATCTGTGGTGGCGCCACCCCTAATTCCAGGCCCACGGCGACTGCCGCCAGGACGTTCTGGGCCAGGTGCAGGCCGGGTTGGGACATGCGGATTTTCGGCAGATGGTCAATGCTCAGCTCGCCCCCCTGCACCGACTCATTGTAGCGGCCCCGAACGTCCGCCGGCTGCGACAGGCTATAGGTTATCCGGCGAGCGGGGGTTTCCATGGCGGCTACCCGGGGATCGTCCTGGTTGACCAGGGCCACACCCTCAGCCGGCAGGGCCTGGAAAAGGGCGTATTTCTCAGCGGCCACCCCAGCCATGGTATGGAAAAACTGCAGGTGGGTTTCGCTGATATTGGTGATCAGGCCGAGCTGCGGCCGGGCGATATCCGCCAGGTAGGCGATTTCACCGGGCTGGTTCGATCCCAGTTCCACTACTATCACTTCCGTGTCGGGGCCGGTGCGCAGGAGGGTCAAGGGCAGTCCGATAGTACCGTTATAGCTGCGGTCGGTGCCCAACACGGCGAGCTGGCGGGCCAGCACTTCCACGACCAGGTTCTTGGTGGTGGTCTTGCCATTGGAACCGGTGATGGCCACCAGGGGCAGTTCGTACTTAGAACGCCAAATCCGGGCCAACGCGCCCAACTCCTTTACGTTGGAAGCCACCGGAATGACCGCAGCACCCCGCAGGGGCTCAATTTCCCGCTCCATCATGACGGCCACGGCCCCGCTCCGGACGGCGTCGCCCGCCAGGTCATGGCCGTCCACGCGGCGGCCCACGATGGGTACGAACAGGTCGCCGGGTTGCACCAACCGGGAGTCGATGGTGATACCGGAGATGGCCGGCAAATCTGTGCGTCCCAGGCGCTCGGACAGCACCTGCCGGAAGGATTCCGGTGCGGCCAGTTCGATCCTCATGCCCGGTAGCTCTCCACAATTTCCACATCGTCGTGGGGGACTTTCTTGGTCCCGATGATCTCATAATTCTCGCGGCCCTTGCCCAGGATTATCAGAATACTCTCTTTGGACATTTGGGACAGGGCGTGCACTATGGCCGCCTGGCGATCTTCGATGACTACATGTTTCTTGGCCTTCAAACCGGCGAGTATATCGGCGTTGATGCGCGCTAAATCCTCGGTGCGGGGGTTGTCGGAAGTGATGACCAGGTGATCGGAGTACTGCTCGGCCACAGCCGCCATGACGGGCCGTTTGCTGCGGTCCCGGTCGCCGCCGCACCCGAACAAAGTGGTGATCCGGCTATCCTGGGGCGCCAATTGCCGCAAGGTGCCCAGCACCTTTTCATAGGCGTCGGGAGTATGGGCGTAATCTATAAAGACATTACCGGGTACCTGGGCAGGCAGGCGCTCCAGCCGGCCCGGCACCACCGGCACGGCCCGGATACCATTCTGGATAGCCGCCACCGGTATATCCAGCGCCAGGCCCACAGTCACGGCGGCCAGCAGATTTTCCAGATTATAGGCGCCCACCAGGCTGCTTTGAATGGCGATGGTCTCACCCTGCCAGGTGAGGTTGGCAACTGTGGTCTGCACCCCAAGCCCCATTTCGCTAACCCCGACGTCGGCTTCCGAGCCCAGGCTATAGGTCAAGGTCCGCCCCGGGGCGGCCTGGATGAAATCCGGGGCATGGGGATCGTCGAGGTTGACGATAGCCGGTCGATCCGCGGCCAGCAGCGCAAAAAGTTTCAATTTAGCCGCCAGGTAATGATCCATATCCTGGTGGAAATCCAGGTGCTCGCGGGTCAGGTTGGTGAAAACGGCCACGTCGAAGT
>CBDVAP010000065.1:0-14848 GCA_965372015.1 uncultured bacterium
AAAGAGCGGGGGAATATAGGGATTTTTTGGAGCGCTGTCGTTCGCCTGGTGCGCGAATCAGCCGCTAGTCCACCTGCTGGCGGATCTCCCTCGTCGCACTTCGACCCTTCGCCACTGCTCCCCCACCTATGGCGGGATTCCCCCGCTTTCAGCGGGTTTCAGGGCAGGCTCAGCTCAGTGTGACGAGGGAGAGAGCGGTCAAAATATAGCGGTCAGCCGGAGCGATTGCCACACCCCGACTGGAGCGGGGGGTAGTTAAGGTGCCGGAGGATAGCAGCGTGAGGGGGGTTACTTTAGCAGAACCCCCGCATTCTGCGGGACTATACACAGGCTTATTTTAATAACAGCATCTTGATGGATTTGGAATATTCTTGTGTAGTCAGCCGGGCGATATAGATACCCGAAGATAACGATCTACCGTAATAGTCTTTCCCATCCCAGACTGCTCGATGGGTGCCCGGAGGCAAGCGGCCTGACGTCAACCGGGCCACCTCACGGCCCAGAATATCGTGAACCGTCAGGTTGACTTCCTCGATGGAGAGCAGGTTGAAGCGGATTGTGACGGTGGGATTAAAGGGGTTGGGATATCCGCTAAGCGTGTGGAACAGCTGCGGACTGATTTCTTGATCTTTGACTTCCAATAGCGATCCAATATCGATCGAGTTGGCATATATATTCCAGGGCTGGCCCGGAAGGCGATTATCCATCCAGACCGTGATCATGCGGTTACCGATAACGGTGGTTTTGGGCCGGGTCTGGGCTGAGGGTACATCTTCACGACTGACGGTGAAGATATCACTGAGCGAAGAATCCAGCGGCGAGAGGATACGCGCCAGAATTTCATTATTCCCATCGACAGTTTCGTTCCACACAATAACATAACGGCCGCCATCCGACCGGTGAACATCGATTGACATAGCCTGTCCGATTATAGTACTGTCACGCACCATTATTTTGGAACCTACAGCCACCCCGGCACTATCAACAAACTGGGCTGTTATCGAGGTTCGATGCTTCCCATAAATTAGCAGGTGCCCCCCATCGCCACTGTATGCCAGAGCTATGCCGTCATCCCTTTGAATAGTGTACCAATATGGCATGATCCCCCTATTCGAACCGATGGGGTTGGCTTGTTCATCAAACTGCTGTATCAGGCAATTCAAATATACCCACGACGGTTCGCAGCATTCGTCCGAATATTTCTTCCAGGCAAAAGTAAATCCTCCTCGATTGCTTGTTGCGATAGTTGGGTAATTAAGTGGGGAATCGAAGTCCTCTCCTCGTGAGTCTTGCCAGCTGGCATTTTCGCTTACCCTGATGGTCTCTCCATTCGCCGCTCCACCCGAGCCGTATAGTTGGGCTTTGATGAACCCATGATCTTCCCAACCTATTACGAATTTGCCATTAGCCAGGAAGGCGGCGGCTGGCCGTTTTCTCTCGTGCAACTCCTCGACATCCCTAACTAAGAAATTGGGTCCCAGACGGGAACCGTCGCTTTCAAAATACTGGGCGTAAAGATCTTTAAAACCATGCCGCCTGTCTTCCCACACTACCAGGTATTTACCATCAGGCGCCACTGCCGCCGCGGGACGAATCTGATGACCGGTGGTGTCATCATTGACTGCAAAGATCTCCCCTATTGGTCGGTCCTCCGATTCGAAGGCCCGGGCAAGAATATCGTACGATCCAGTCCCATTATCGGCCCAGACAATCAAATAGCCCCCGGTTACCAGTGGGATAATACAGGGATCGGTTTGGGTGCTGATGCCCTCATCGTCGTTAAGTTTGAATTCACCGACCAGATCAGACCCATCCAGCTGGATCAGGCGATGGAAGATGTCACCATCCCGAGAGTAGGTTAGTGATAATCCACCCTCGGCCTCACCAAGAATATTCAAATCCATCTCGGGATTTGATTCCTCCAACCGGCAACAATATTGTGTGGTGTCAACAGCGATACCAGCAGAATCAAACCGGCGGTAGTAGAGATCGGAAGTTCCCCCGGCAACAGTCTTGCGCCAGATGGTGATAAACCCGCCATCATTGAGACGGATTGATCTCGGACTCACGGACGAATTATCTCCCGGTGGACCAAGATCGACAATTATCCTCTCTCCCCTAACCGCCAAGCTGGAATCGTAGATCTGGGTTAAAATCTCAATCTGACTCACGGTATCATCGTAAACAGCCCATGTAACAATATAGCTACTATCATTCAGACTGGTAATCCCCGGTGGCTTTAAATTCATTGGCTCACTGGAATGTGTCGATGGAAGGCTGTCAACAGTTACTCGCGGCCCCTCGAAGAGACCAGCACGAAAACGTCGCAGGTAATTATAACTGCCAATCGGGAAGTCGGGAAAGTAGTAGTACGCGGCAATGGCTCCCCCATCGTGGTGGGGCTGTAAAGGCGGAGAACCCATAATGAAAACTGATTGAACTGAAGCAACTTCAGAATATGCTAACACCAGTTGATTTCCCACTATTAGGCCAGTACTATCCAGCGCTTGGCTCATTAATTGAGAATACAGGTACCATCCTTCCGAATCGCTTTCCTCGTAGTCCTTACGCCATATAGTTGTAAATCCGTTGTCACCAGTACCTACAGCAAATGGCCTATGAAACCTTTCTCCCCCAGACCTCCCTTCACCTACGCGGAGATTATCACCATACGGTACGCCCCCGGTATTATACTGTTGCGCATAAACAGAAGCCGTATTATCCATTTGACTCGTAGAGTAATGATAGCCATCGCGGTCATCGCGCCAGACAACCACAAAACCGCCGTCTGTGGTACCGGCGGCACTGGGCTTGAACCGGCCACTGGTACCCCCATCCGTGTTGATCTGGAAATTGCCGCCGATGGGGGCCCCACTGGTATCTATCAGCTGGGCGTAGATAGTCCACAGGCCGGTGCGGTTATCCTCCCAGAGCACCAGCTTCCGGCCGTCGTTCAGGGTAACCATCGAGGGGTTTCGGTGGATAAGATCGTTTGCCACGGCGGAATTAGTATTAACCATGAAATCCGGGGTAATAATTGTGGGAGGATCCTGGGCAGAGAGGAGGCCTATTAATAGTAGGGCCATTACAGCTGATAACCCGGTTTTCAATCGTGATTGTAGAAAGGAACTGAACATCATGGCGCCTATACCGGAAGGTATAAAAAATAAGTGTACAAGTCAAAGCCATTATAACTGAGGATAATGAGATTGCGCTGGTTCGTACCAGGCTAAGTAGCGGTAAGCGCCGTTGCCCTTCGAGAACCCTTCGGCTCTGCTCCCCCGCCCTGGCCGGGCAGGCCTCATGCTTCGAGAGCCTCAGCATGACCAGCGAGATGGGAGACAGCGGGCTTGGATCGCTCCCATTTATCCCCTACCTTTCGGGTTGGATTTCCAATCCGGTTTTAGATAATTGTTGGTAACAGTGGAGGGACAGTATGAGTGACAGCGTTTATAAGGTGGTGGAACTGGTGGGCACCAGCGAGGTTTCCTGGGAGGAGGCGGCCAAAAAGGCGGTGGAGACGGCGGGCAAGAGCCTCCAGAACCTGCGGATCGCCGAGGTCCATAAACTTGATATGAAGGTGGAGGGCGGCAAGGTGACCGCCTTTCGCACCAGGGTCAGCCTGTCGTTCAAGTACAAATCGGGGGATTAGCGGGCGCAGGGCGAAGGGCTGTTGATCGCTGGTAAGACTGGTCAGGCGCAGAAGGCGCCGGAAGAAAGATACAGATTTGGAGGGCATTTGCCGTTCGCCAGGTGGGCTCCGCCTTTGGCGAGGTAAATTGGTCGGCGGCGAAGTCCAAAATCGAGCAGGGGAAAAACGTCTCCCAGTATTCGGCCCTAAAAGCTCGCAGTGCTTTATCGGCTTTCAACCTTGTGCTACTTTAGCTTTCTGAAAAAGCAACAGCAAGAGGTGCTGGGTATGAGAAACAGGACCGCTCAACTATTTCTGTTTTCAGTCTTTCTCCTTGTGATCTGGAATTGCGAACCGGAAGAAGATCCATCCCTGGATCTCGAACCTGTTCCGATCATTCTGATTTCCATGGATGGCTTCCGCTGGGATTATATGGATCGCACCGATACGCCAAACATGGATTACCTGGCCGCACAAGGCGTCCGGGCCGAAGCGATGATCCCCGTGTTTCCATCGGTCACCTTTCCCAACCACCTGTCGATTGTTACCGGCTGCTATCCTCAAAACCATGGGATAACCTATAACAGGATGTGGGACCCGGTTTTCGAAGAATGGTACTATATCGGTGAGGGCGCTGAACCTGTGCAAGATGGAAAATGGTATGAAGCGGAACCCTTCTGGGTAACCGTGGAAAGGGTCGGTCTGGTTTCGGCCATATACCACTGGCCAGGCAGTGAGGCTGAGATTATGGGATACAGGCCCAGTCACTATAATATTTATGACGGTTCGATAACCAACGAAATAAAAGTGGCGCAGGTTCTTACCTGGCTGGAACTGCCGGAAGCTGAGCGCCCCTCGTTCATTGCTATCTATTTCAACGAGGCAAACTACTATGGGCACCGATTGGGTGTGCAGGGAACGGCAATGGATACTGTGATCCAGGGATTGGATGAGAATATCGGTCAACTTTTGACCGGTCTGGAAGACCGTGATCTTCTGGATCAGGTCAATATCATCATTGTGGCGGACCACGGCATGACCGATTTAAGTGAAGACAAGGTAATCTTTATTGACGATTACATCTCTATGCAAGATCTGGATTATTACAGCCTTACTCCGGTCTCAATGATAGCCCCAATAGAAGGCCGGCTCGATTCCGTATATAATGCTCTGCATAATGCACACCCAAACTTCAAAGTTTATCTGAAGAATGAGACGCCAGCGCATCTCCATTACCGCGATCATCGGCGTATTCCTCCCATTGTGGGTATACCTGATGAAGGGTGGTCTGTACTAACCCACTGGTATTTCGACAACTACGGTTTGGGATCCTATGTAGCCACACATGGTTACGATCCCTTGCTCAGTTCCATGCAGGCCATTTTTCTGGCGGCCGGTCCGCATTTCAAACAGGGAATCACGGTACCAAAATTCCAGAATATTCACGTTTATGATCTGATGGCACATATTTTAGAGCTGGGTGGTGCTCCAAATGATGGGAGCCTGGATTCGGTACGAGTTATGCTGGCAGGTGAATGATCCTCTAACCGGGCGGAATGGGCGTAATGCATTACGCCCCTACTGGCTGGGGACTGGCTGGCGGTAGCTACTTACTCCACCTCCAGCACGATCGGGTCGCCCAGGCCCAGCCGGCTCAAGGGCTCCAGCTGGGTGGCGGCGTCGCCCACCACCAGGTATAGCATGCGGTCCGTCAGCAGGTATTTCTGGGCCAGCTCTTTGTGGCGTTCCAGGGTCATGGTCAGGATGTTCCGCTCATGGTCCTTGACATAGTCGTCGGGCAGGTCGTAGCGGGCGATGGTGTTGAGCATCCATTGGAGGTTGCCCAGGGTCTCGAAGAAACGGGCGTTGGACTTGATGAGGGCGTCCTGGGTGAAGGTGAGGTCCTCCTCGGAAATACCCTGGGCATACTTCTCCATCTCCTCCTTGAAAATCACCAGGGACTCCAAGGTGGCGTTGGACTGCACCGCCGCTGAAGCGGTGAATGCTCCCGGATAGCGCGTCCCCGAAAACCCTGACCGGGCGCCGTAGGTGTAGCCCTTTTCCTCCCGCAGAATCAGGTTGAGGATCCCGTTGAAGCTGCCCCCCAGCTTGTAGTTCATGACCACGGCTGGATGGAATTCGGGGTCGGTGTAAGACAAGGCCAGGTAACCAATACGAATCTGCGACTGCTTGGCGCCGGGTACGTCCACGAAGTATAGGGTCGACTTGTCGATGGTCGGCGTGGGTGGCATATCCGGGAAGGTCACCTCCTTGGCCCCCCATTTCTCCGCCAGGGAGTTGAATGTCTTGATGGCGTTCCTCTGGCTGATAGTGCCCACGATGGAAACGTAGGCCAGCGCCGGGGAAAAGGTCTTCGCATAGTAGGCTTTGAGATCGTCAATGGTGATCCCGCCAACCGACTCCACCGTGCCCAAGGTGGAGTTGGACAGGATGTGGCCCTCGCCATACAGCAGTTTGTTGAACACATCCCGGGAAATCACCGCCGGGTTGGCCCGGTTGCGGTGTATCTGTTCCACCGTCTGCTTGATGATGCGGTCGAACTCCTTCTGGTCCCAGCGGGGTTCCAGGAGGATTTCCTCCACCAGGGCGTAGACTTCGTCGAACTTCGACTCCAGGCAGTTGGCCTGAATGACGATCCGTTCCCTGCCGGTGAACATACTGATGCTGGCCCCCAGATCATCGATAGCCTCTTCCAGTTCCAGGGGTGTCCTGTTCCTGGTTCCTTCCATCAGCATGTCCGTGATCAGGTTCGCCACGCCGATCTTGTCAGGGGTATCGAGCAGGAGGCCACCGCTGAGTGTGACGGAGAACTGCACCAAGGGGAGCTCGCTGTGCCTGATGCCTGAGATGGCAAAACCACTACCGTACTGGTGGTGCCATATCTTCGGTAGCACAAGGGTAGGATCAGGGCCGAAGGGCGGCTGCACTGAGCGGTCGAAGATGGAAGGGGTTTTCTGTGTCACCTCTTCGGCAGCCGTTTTTTGCTTTTCAGCAGTCCGGGCTATGATCGGTTCCTCCACCACCGGAAACCGGGTGGAGCCTTGGGCTACCTGGTCGTTTTTCCCCTTGGGCACAAAGCTGGTGAGGATGTAGGGCTGGTCCTTGATGTAGGTTTCGTAGACCCGCAGGACGTCTTCCCGGGTCACGTCCAGGTAGTTCTGGATGTCCTGGGCGATAAAATCGGGGGACCCGGTGTATTCGCTGTAGAAGGCCAGCTGGAACGACTTGTTCAGGATGCTGGCGATGCCGTTGTAGAAATTCGTTTCCGTCTTGGCCTTGATGCGGTCCAGATCCCGGTCCGTGAAGCTCTCGGTCTCGAAGCGCTCGAAGGATGCGTGGATGGCCTGTTCCACCTCGGTGAGATCGGCATCTGGAAAGGTCCGTATGCGGAAACGAACGACGCCCGCGATCTCGTTGCTCCCCTGCCAGCCACTTACACTGGGGGCCAGCTTCCGCTCTTCCACGATGACCTTGTAGAACGGCGCCTTCTTACCGTCGGTGAGCAGTTGGGCCAGAAGGGACAGGGCGTAGGCATCCAGGTGGTACTCCTGGACCGTGGGTAACACCATGTTCAGCTCGGGGGACTTGGCGAAGTTGTCCTCGTGGTAGACCTTTTTGGTCTCATCCAGGGTCACCAGCCAGGGTTCCGGGTCAGTCACCGGTGGCGAGGACTCGATCTCCCCGAAATACTTCTCCACCCACTGGAGGGTCTGGGCCCGGTCGTAGTCCCCGGCGATGACTAGGGTGGCGTTGTTGGGGCCGTACCAGGTCTTGTGAAAGTCGATGACGTTCTGGAGGGTGGCCTTACGCAGATCATCCAATGAGCCGATGACCTGCCAGTTGTAGGGGTGGTCCTCGGGGTACAGAGTCTTGTCGATGACGTAGTTGGTATGGCCGTATGGTCGATTGTCATAACTTTGTCGTTTCTCATTCTGGACCACGTCCTGCTGGTTCTCGAAGGCCGCCTGGGTGATAGTGCCCAGCAGGTAGCCCATGCGGTCCGATTCCATCCAGAGCACCATCTCCAGGGCATTTTTGGGCACGATCTCAAAATAGGCCGTGCCGTCCTCGAAGGTGAAGCCGTTCAAGGTGCCGCCGGCTCCCTGGATCATCCTAAAGAATTTGTCCGGGCCTACGTTTTCAGATTCCTGGAACAATATGTGTTCGAACAGATGAGCGAAGCCCGTTCGGCCCGGCTCTTCGCGGTTGGAGCCCACGTGGAACAGGATGGCCACCGATACAATGGGGTCAGAGCGGTCTTCGTGCAGGATCACCTCCAACCCGTTGTCCAGGGTGTATTTCTCGAAGTCGATTTTAAGCGCCGGCCGGCCGCAGGCGACCAACAGCAGCAGGATGGCAGTGAAGACTACTCGTTTCAGTTGTTCAGGCATCATAGTTTTCTCCTTAGGCAATCAATTTGCAGTATCGGATGCTTGCGGGGGCCGTGGGCTACCCCTATTCCTCGTTGAAGCTTCCGGCCAACAGGTCCCGGGTGTCGCGCAGGCTCTGTACCTGGACCTTGGCGCCCCCCAGCACCGGCATGAAATTTGTGTCGCCCACCCAGCGCGGTACCAAGTGCAGGTGGATATGCTCCTTGATCCCGGCCCCGGCGGCGGCACCCAGGTTGGCCCCGAAGTTGAAGCCCTCGGCCTGCATTTCACGGCGCAGGACTTTCATGGCCCGGGCGGACAGATCCAGCAACTCCAGCCGAACATCGGGAGCCAGGTCGTCCAGCTCGGACAGATGTTCATAAGGCGCCACCAGCAGATGACCGTTGTTGTAGGGATACAGGTTCATCATCACGAAGGCCTTTTCGCCGCGATGCACCAACAGGTTTTCAGCGTCGTCGCCGGCCGCCGGCTTGTCGCAGAAGATGCACCCATCCCCATCTTTGGGGGCCCGGATGTATTCCATCCGCCAGGGAGCCCATAGTCGATCCATTTTCGGCTACTCGGCCTTATCCGCCTTAGTGGCCTTGATGACTCGCTGTTCCTCATCGTGCGGCATCCGCTCGTAGCTGAAGAAACGCTGCGTATGAAGGCCCCGGCCCCCGGTCATTGACCTGAGGGCGGTGGCGTAATGCCCCAGGGATCCCAGCGGCACGTGGGCCTTGACCTTTTGCAGGTGGCCGTCGGCTTCCATGCCCAGCACTTTCCCCCGGCGGGACGAAATGTCGCCCATGATATCGCCCATGAATTCCTCCGGGACCAAAACCTCGATCTCATAGATTGGCTCCAACAGGACCGGCCGCGCCTGCAGGAAAGCCTCCTTGAAAGCCTCTCGGCCGGCGGTCTGAAAGGCGATGTCCTTGGAGTCTACCGGATGTTGTTTGCCGTCGTAAACCACGGCTTTGGCGTCTACACAACGGTAACCGGCCAGCACTCCATCGGTAACGGCGGCATTTACGCCCTTCTCGATTGATGGGATGAACACCCGGTCGATGGCCATGCCCTTGATCTGCGATTCGAACTGGATGCCGGAGCCGGGCGGTAACGGCTCAACGAACATCCAGACCTCGGCGAACTGGCCGGCCCCACCGGATTGCTTCTTATGCCGGTACTTAGCCTCACCGCGACTGGAAATTGTTTCCTGATAAGGCACCTTGGGATCGGCCAATTCCACATCCACCCCGAAACGCAATTTTAGCCGTTGCACCACCGTCTCCAGGTGCAGCTCGCCCTGTCCCGAGATGATGGTTTGCCTTACTTCCGGGTCATATTCGAACACGAAAGTAGGGTCTTCCTCGTGGAGAGTGGACAGGCCGGTGCTGATCTTGTCCTCGTCGCCCTTGGCCCGGGGCATGATGGCCGCCCGTTCCTTGTGCTCCGGCAGGGTAATTCGTGGCAGCACCACCGCTTTATGCGGGTCGCAAAGGGTGTCACCGGTATGGGTATGCTTTAGTTTCACCACAGCGGCAATATCGCCGGGCACCGCCTCGCCCAACTCGTTTCGTTTCTTGCCGTTCATGCTGTAGATAGTGCCCATGCGCTCCCGGGCCTGCTGGGAGCTGTTGAGCAGGTCGACGCCCGTTTTTACCGTTCCCGAGTAGACCCGGAAAAATGACAGTTCGCCCAGGTGGGCTTCGCTGACGGTCTTGAAAATGAAAATAGAGACGGAACCGTCTCTTGAGGCTGGTATGGAGACTTCCTGTTCATTGCCGGCACCGGACCGGCCCTTAACCTGGTCGGCGTCGGTGGCACAGGGCGCGTACTTGGCGAATAAGTCCATCATCCGGCGCACCCCGATGTTTGCCAGGCCGGCCAGGGGGAACAAGGGGATCAGGGTCCCGGCCTGAATTGCTCCCCGCAGGCCACCCCGCAGGTCATCCTCGGAAAGTTCGTCCTTCTCAAAAAATTTCTCCAACAAAGTATCGTCCGACTCGGCCACCAGTTCGATCAGTTCACCGTGCAAGGTGTTGATCCGGTCGCTCCAATCCGCCGGTAATTCGCCGGCCTCGTACTTGCCGGAGCCATCGGTTTTATAGGTATGCAGCTCTTTGCGCAATACGTCGGCCACCTGGTTGAAATTGGGGCCGGGATTCACCGGCCAGCCCAAGGGAAACACGCGGGGTCCGAAGCGCTCCCGGGCCTGGGCCAGTACATCGTCAAATTTGGTGTTTTCTCGATCAAGCATATTCACCGCCAGCAGCCGGGGGAGGCCGTAGTCGGCGGCCGACCGCCACACCTGCTCGGTGCCTACCTCCATCCCGGCCACCCCGCTGATCAGCACCAGCGAGAAATCGGCCACGCGCAGGGAACCCTGGACCTCACCGAAGAAGTCGGCGTAGCCTGGTGTGTCGAGGATGTTAATTTTCTTTTCCTGCCAGGATAGATGCAGGACGGACGAATTGATGGAAATCTGCCGCTCGATTTCATCTTCATGGTAATCGGAGACCGTGCTGCCGTTCTCGATGGAGCCGATACGGTTGACTTCTCCAGCGTTGAAAAGCATGGCATCCGCCAAGATGGTCTTACCGACGGTACCATGCCCGGTCAAGGCGCAGGTGAGAATGTCCTCCGGGTCATATTTGGACATTATGGTTTCCTCCAATTAAACATAGTTTTGGTAATAAGTGATCCAGTTATGAACCCTGTGCGGTTTGGGTCCTTTCATCGAACAGCCCCAAATCCTGATAACGGTCCAGAAACAAGCGCACAGCCGGCTTGAGATAGATTCCCTGCAGGTCCCGCTTCCCCAAAGCTTCCGCCAGGTGACGGGCTCGCTGTTCTAACGGGGTGGCCTTGTTCAGCACCACCATCTCTTCACCTTCGAGAATGCAATCGCCGCCCTTAAAACTACCCCGATCCAGCACCACCGCCAACCCCAGGCGGGATGCCACCTCTTCCAGCTCCTGGAACAGGGCCGGCAATTTCATGCTCTAAAGCAGATCCTCACGCTTCCGGGATTTAAGCCAGTGAACGATGTCCTGTACCCGTTCGCTCTGGCTGCGCGGCAGCACAATGGTGGCATCGGCCATGGAAACCACTATCAAGTCCTCCGCCCCAATAACGGCCGTATAGCGGTCTTCGCTGACCACCAGTGAATTATGGGAATCCAGTATGGTCACATCACCCTGGATCACGTTTCCATCGGAATCCTTGGGCAGCACTTCGTACAGGGTGCGCCAGCTACCCAGGTCGTTCCAGTCGAAGCGGGTCTCAACCGTAAAGATGGAATCGGCGTTTTCCAGGATACCGTAATCCACGCTGATGCTGTCCACCACCGGCCAGACTTCGGCTAGTACCTCGGCGAACCGGGGTGTATCGATCAGGTGCTCGATAGAGGCCAGGTTTTCGGCGGTGGCCGGGAGATGGACTGCCAGGTTGTCCAGGAAAGTATCTACTCGCCAGATGAACATCCCCCCATTCCACAAATGGGACCCTCCCTCGAGAAACTGTTTGGCGGTTTCCAGGCTCGGTTTTTCGGTAAACCGGACCACCGGATGCACGTCACCGCCGTCTTCCCGGGTAAACTGAACGTAACCATAGCCGGTAGCGGGGTAGGCGGGCTGAATACCCAGGGTGACCAGATGGGGACCGGCAGCGGCCTTTTTCTCCGCCAGGACCAGGGAACGGTGAAACAGTTTTTCCTTGCGGATCAGGTGGTCGGCCGGGAAGACCCCCATAACCGCATCGCCGCCAAACCGCTTGCGCAAGATGAAAGCTGCCAGGGCGATGGCGGGGGCGGTATTGCGGGGACCGGGCTCGACGAATAGATTCTCCGGGGGAATATGCGCCGCCTCGCTGCTCAACAAGTGCGTCAGATGCTCCGGGGCCACGATGTATACCCCTTCAGCCCGGGAGTATTTCTCCAGACGAGCGACGGTTTGAGATATGAGGGATTTGCCGTTCAGGAGTTCAAGAAGCTGTTTGGGCCGGTTCCGCCGGCTTTTAGGCCAGAACCGGGTGCCGGAGCCACCGGCAATTATTACACAGTGCATCTAATCCTTTCTATCAGCGGGGGCCTCCTGGACCGTATCGAGCGCAACACTAAAGTTAATATCAACCCCTCCAACTTCCCAACGCGGCCTTACCTCCACCGGGTCCAGGTAGCTGACGAACGGGGCTGCCGGCCGGTAGGGCTCCCAGCTGCCACTATAGTACGGCAACGGCGACCGCCCTATCTGCCCATGGGCGAACAGGTAATAGAATCCGGGCGGCACCAGGTCGACGTGATAGCCGGCGGTATCGGTAACGGCATGGGCCACCCGGCGCCCGGTCTCCACCTCCCGGACCTCCACTACAATCGTCCCTGCCAACCCGATGATCCGGCCACTGATTTCACCAGTGCTCTGGGGCAGTTGAAATTCCAACTTGAGCGCGACCAGGGAATCGGCCAACGGATTACCGGCGTAATCGGTAATATCGCCGCCCAGGAACTCGGCACGTTTATAGCGTTCCGGCTCGTAGACTTCCAGACTGGCGGCGAGTGGGGTGTCCTGGAGCAGAGGCACCTCCAGGGTGTCCTTCCCCATAACCCGCGCCAGCAGTCCCTCCGGCAGCCGCACCGGCTCATTAAAGGTCACCTTCCCCCGGGCGGTGGTTACCAGGCGGCTCCCCGCCACAGGCACAGGTTCCAGGCGCACGAGCTTGCCCTTTACACTCACCTTGGGCTGCAAAGTATCCACCATAGCCGGACCGGGCAGGACAAAGGGTTCAATGCGGTACGGTTCTCCCAATTGGGTATATCCCTCCCCCAAGTCCACCACGGTGGAATCGGAGTCCGGCGCCAACACCACATAGCCCCAGGTAGCTGCCCTCTGCGTGGCATACAGACCGGCTGGCGGGGGCGCCTCACCGAAGGGAGTATCGAAAGTGATGGCCAGGTAAGTGGGAGTCACCCACTCCAGCGACTGAATCTGGGGCTGAGCCAGGGGTGATGACAGCAGCATCCGCACCCCGACTGTATCGCCCTGCACCAGTAGCGGTTCTTCGGGAGGCAGGGCATAGCGGCGCCGATTGATGCCGGCCGGAAAATCGGCCAGGCCCCCTTCCACCACCACCACCCGGTAGGGGCCGCTCGGCAGATAGGAGAAGGAAAACCGCCCGTCATCAGCCAGATCGACACTCTGAAACAGATCGTAGTCCGCAGGGCTGTCGCTGGGGACAAACAGCCCTACCACTATCGTTGAGTTGGGATCGTTTTCCAGTACCAATCCCTCGATTCGGCCGAAAGGAATCTCCCCCCCGGTGCTGAACACATACTGCTGAGACTGGGGCAGTTTATTGCGCTGGTGGTCCCGGATACCGCGCTGCAGGGTGAGTATGTAGGTCTGGTCGACGGCCAGCGGCTCGGTCGGTTTGATGATCACCCGCCGACCTTTGACTTTGGTGGTGAAGTCCACCTCGGGGGTGAAGATTACGGACCCAGGGATGGAGAGGGGATCCACCAATTCGTCAAAATAAATTTCTATCGATTCGCGGGTATCGATCCGGCGGCTGAGGTTGGGCGGCTCCAATCGCATCACTACCGGTCCGGTCTCGTCCACCGGCCCCCCCGAAGGCCCCTTGACCGCCGCGCAGCCCTGCATAAGGAGCAATCCCAGGGTGGTAAGTAGCGCGACAAAGCGGCGATATCTAGGCGGAGCCACCGACATGGCCGGTGAAATTAGGCGCACGGGGCGGGAACTGCCAAGGATAGGGAGTTACTGGTTTCGTGTTACGAGTTACGAGTTTTTAGCTACCGATTTAATTTGGGTACGCGCCAGGACTGATATCACTGGGTGATAATGTAAGAGGTGCTTTCGATGGGGAGAAAACAAAACCTTGGAGAAACGGGCTGCCTCGTTTAGTTTCGGCCTGATACTTTCACATTATTCCGGCAACCAGGTATAATCATAATTCAATACGAAAGAACTTGACCATGTTCTCCACCGCCCGGTACTTCATCAAAACCGCCTTTTTCTTCTTTATCCTGGGCCTGCTGGCCGGGCTTTACCTGTACGCCGCCCAAGTTTTTGGGTGGGTGGCGCCATACACTCTGGCCGCGGCCCATACCCACGTGCTGCTGATGGGCGGGATGCTGATGATGATCCTGGGGGTGGCCGTTTGGTTCTTCCCCCGGCCGACCAAGGAGGACAGCAAGTACAAACCGGGGGTAATTCTGGGACTTTATTGGCTTTTCAGCGCCAGTACCCTCCTGCGCTTTGTCGCCGAGGTAATATCCGGTTTTCCCGGCTACCAGGGGCTGCGGCTGGCGGGCTTTAGCATGTCCATCCTGCAGGTTGGGGCGACCGTGGGGTTGGTCTATTCCATCTGGGGACGCATCCGGCCGGTCGGTAGCCAGCTGCGGGAGAAGAAAGGGGAAGTGTTTTAGATTTTCAGCCCCTCCTTCCTCACCCAAAGCCTCCCTGCTTATAATACAATATTAAAATAATACGATATTGTAATATATCCCTGCTGTATTGGGTAATATACTTGTATATTCACGCGGATATAGTTAATATTAAGTACTAATATTTCTAAGGTGACACACTTATTTGATGGATTAGGTACTGGTACAGAAGATGTCAATCAAAAAGCGCGTGAATCTATCCAAACACCTCCTCTGCCTTAGACCATACCTCCGGCTATCGTTTGACCTGGTCAAAACAGCAACTGTGGTCGCTCTGCTGTTATCCTTCCACGCCTGTAGCAAGAATCCAACCCGATCAGATCCTCCAGATCCCTTAAATAAAATATTGTTTATTTCTATCAC
>CBDVAP010000066.1:0-14834 GCA_965372015.1 uncultured bacterium
TGGTTAGAGCAGCGGAATCATAATCCGCGTGTCGGGGGTTCGAGTCCCTCCACCGCTACTGCAAGAGTGAACCCGTTTCTAGACGAGAAGCGGGTTTTATCAATTTTGGGGTTCGCCCCGCCCTGGCCCTGGTCGGACCCACGGGGAGCCCCGGGCAGGCCACTGGCGGGATTCAGTCGGACCCCGCAGGATGCGGGGCCTCCACCGCTACGGACGGTGATGCCCGGAAGGGATGGTTCCTGTATAAATACAAATCGTCCCGGGGTTATCAGGGACGAAAGCCCGAGTCACACTGGATTGCCCTCGTCGGAGCTCGGCGATAGCAGCAAGTCAGCAAACTTCTTTATGGCTTCTATACCGGTGGTGTTCAGGCCGGATTCTAATGATAGTAAGTCCTTGCCGGCCGGGACTATATTTTATATCGGTTTCCGCGCCCTCAGGCTAATGCCCTGGGTGCCATATTTCATGGCGCTGGACGGATCGGGTACATCCTCGAAGATATTATGTTTCATTTCAATCACGGCGTTCTCGAAACCGGCTAGCGTAACGGCATTGATTAGCTCTGCTTCCAGCAGGCCCCCGGCAATTCACCCGGTCCACAAAGCGATATCGTCCAGGGCCGATTCCGGCACCTGGCGGGATACCAGAATATCGCCGACCTGCAGCCGCCCACCCGGTTTGAGGACCCGCGCCCACTCCCGCAGTGTGTCCACCTTATCCAGGGTCAGGTTGAGCACTCCATTGCTGATCAGGACATCGGCGAAGTCATCGGGAAACGGTAGCTGTTCTATAAAGGCTTCTTTGAACTCGACATGCGTCATCCCCATCTCAGCAGCGCCGGCCCGTGCTTTGCTCAACATCTCGGGTGTCATATCTATACCAACGACCCGGCCACCTGAACCAACCATCCGGGCCGCGATTAGGGCGTCAAATCCCGCCCCTGATCCAGCATCCACCACCGTTTCTCCGGGATGAATCGGGCCCAGCAGGAAAGGATTTCCCATGCCGGCGAACGATGCGATGTTCCCCTCTGGAATGTCGGCATATAAGGCCGGATCATAATCCAAACGAGTAGCAGCATCCCTCCCGGTATGAAAATGAAAACCTTTATCGGGGTCGATGGCAACTTCGCTGTATTCCTTCCGGACCGCACCGCGCAAGTCCGCCGGCGATAGCTGCGGAACCGCCTGCAATGTACTCATCTAATTTGCCTCCATGCGCTCATTGTGTCCAACATGGTGCATGTTAAAGACACGCTGCTTCTAAAGCAAAACGAAACATTAAAATTCTTGATGGCTCCTAGCAAGCCGCCCTGGGGAAGCCCCACATGATCCAATGGAAGGTAGGTGTCTCTCCTACTTCAGCAGCAGCCCCCCGCCATTGGCAGGACGAACAGCCGAGGGCGAAGTAGATTATTGTCCAACACCAGGCGATTTTCAGTCGCCTGGTATGTAAATACCAAATTGCCCATCTGGCTAGTTGAATGCTTTGAGGATACCTCGGCAGTGATCTCAAGATCCGGCGTTGCTACGGGAGAGGCCGTAGCAACGGCTCCTAAGACCGGCAAGACTTTTCCAGGGTAATTCCCAGTGGAGCCGGCAGGCAACCCGCATTTCGATGGTGAGCTTGACAGCCGCCAGGCCGACATCATAACGCCGCACTACTGTTTTGTCTCGAACAAATTTGTATATATCCCATATTAGTAATTATTAATACTATGGGATAATTCCAACTAAATAAAAATATAGCCGCTCAAAGTTACGGGTTGCATTGATTGCCGCTTTACCAGTATATTAGCCCATAGAACTGATACTATTATAATATGGGTATAACTACCATTCAAGCAAACGACGAGAATGAAGCCGATCGAAGAGATCAATAGAGAATTTGAGACAATAGGGATCAAAGGTATCGCTCCCACGCGTGTTGAGCTGCTCATAAAGATGATGGAGAGTGAAAGATCGCGGCTGGAAAAGAGACTGGTCAAGAGTCTGGGCCTGGCTGAAAAATACCAGAGTGAAGCGAAAACAATCGGGCCTGGATTGCAAGCGCTGCAAGACGATCTTGAAAGGGTGTTTGGTACGAAGGGAATCAATATCTCCCTGTTGCACAAGAATAGTGGTGGTTCAACGTACATTAAAGGCCGGTGCTGGTGGAACGGCAAGCAGCGGGAAGTTCAAATCGGTAGCATTCGGACGGTTCTGGCCAGGATAAATCAGATGATCGCTGGCGGCGCCATCGATTATATGCAGCCTGTGGAAGATAGTGATTTGACTTGGGAGCAATTGCGGGGTAATAAGCAATTGGTCCGGGCCATAAGGGAAATCGGAAGAATCAAATTTCGAAAATATTTGATCGGGAAGCTGCTGTTGGAATATCCGAGCCCGGGGAATGAAAGTGAGAGGCTGAACGAGATTCCGTCGGAATTGGAATTTGAGCAGCTCGAGGATGCCGATGTGAATATCCCGGATGAGGCCAGCGCTAATGACTGGTACGAACAATGGAGTAAGGATAACCTTTAGTTCAGATGACAGTGTTAACCACAGATCAAACTCATACTCTGGAATCTGAAAATATATATTTGAAGCGTACAATCACAGTCCTTCGTGAAGAGCTCGAAAAGGCCGGAGTCGTTGATCAGACTAGAATACAGCAAGCCATCGCTCAGGTGAGTGATGAAAAAAAGCAAATGCGGGCCACGATCAGGAATTTGCGTGAAGAGCTGGAGAAGGTAGTTAATGCTCGCGACGAGTTTATCCAGCAGGCCCTCGTACGAACGAGCGATCAAGGCCAGCAGTTAAAGACTACTGTCAGGGCCTTACGTGAGGAGCTTGAGAGGAGTAAGATTGACGTTGAGCAGCGGATCATGCGGGCAGTGACCGAGGTGAACGACGAGAATAAGCAATTAAAATCGACGGTATTTTCGTTACGGAATGACCTGGAGAGAGCCCGGAGCGGTGAGGAGGAACACATTCAGCGGGCAGTAGCGAATGCGAATGATCAGATCAAGCAGTTGAAGTCCACGGCGAGTGCGTTGCGCGATGGGTTAGAACGGGATCAGGCGAATGTTGAGGGGCGAATTCAGCGTGCGGTGTCCACGGCGACTAGTGAAGACAAGCAATTGAAATCTGCGGTGGCTTCATTGCGCGAAGCGATGGAGCAATCAGAAACTTATCGTAAGGAGGAGATCCAACGGGCCGTGGTAAAGATTAACACAGAGAATCAGCAACTGCGAGCGACCATAAGCTCCATGCGGGGAAAAATTGAAGCGGATAGGTCAACACACGAGGAGAATCTCCAGAGGTTCAACGTGATCAAGGGTGATGAGCAGAGGCATTTGCAGGACACGATTACTTTGTTAAGAGAAAGATTGGAGGAATATCATGGAACCCAAAACTGATTCCAGATCGAGTCTCCGAGCCGGGAAAATGAGCGAAAAGATCTCGCAGCTGCTTCTCAAGGTCAACAACGATATGGCGGTGACGGATTCACTCGATTCAGCATTGGAAACCCTGGTAAATATCACTACCACTACCCTGCGGGTCGAGCGAGGCACGATTTTCCTGAATGATGAAAAAACGGGTGAACTCTATTCACGGGTTATGCAGGGTAGTTTCATGCGCGAGATCAGAATCATGAACACCAAGGGCATCGCGGGGTGGGTTTTCACTAACGAAGAAGGTGTCATCGTACCGGATGCATACAGGGACAAGCGCTTTTATAAGAATGTGGACCTGCGGACGGGATTCCGGACGAAGAGTATTTTGTGCGCTCCCTTACGGAATGCCACGGGCCGGAAAATTGGTGTTTCCCAGCTGTTGAACAAGAAAAGCGGTCAGTTCACCGAGCATGATCTGGATCTGCTGATGCTGATAACCGAGCAGGCCGCCATTGCTATTCAGAGCCATCTCGTTTTAGAGGAAGTGGAAGAAGCCCGAAAACAGGAATTGGAATTTGTCGATGTCGTTTCCCAAATATCCTCGGAGCTGGAACTCGAACCACTCCTTCAAAAAATAATTTCCACCGTAACTCAGATACTGGATTCCGAGCGATCATCCTTGTTTATCAATGATGAGAAGACCAGTGAGTTATACACCATTGTAGGCGAGGGCTTAGGGAAGAGCGAGATCCGGTTTCCCAATCATTTGGGCATTGCCGGGCATGTCTTTCAGAGTGGTGAAACTCTGAACATACCCCATGCCTATGCGGACCTGCGCTTCAATCCCACCGTTGACAAGCAGACCGGGTTCTTCACCCGTTCCATGCTATGTGTTCCAGTGGTCAACAAGGCAGGGAAAACCATCGGCGTCAGCCAGGTGCTGAACAAACGGGGCGGACCTTTCACGAATGAAGACGAGGCTCGGCTGATCGCTTTCACCTCTCAAATTTCAATCGGCATCGAAAATGCCACGCTCTTTAAAAATGTACAGAAGCTCATGAATTACACCGAAAGCATGCTCAATAGCATGGCCAATGGTGTGATCACCATCAATGAAGAGGGTCAGATTGCCACCTGTAATCCTGCTGCCATGCGGATCATGAAGGTTGAAAGCGAGGAGCAGGTAGTGAAAACCAATGTGGAAGCGTTTTTTGCCGGCCCAAACGAATGGATTCTAAAGAAGCTCAAGGACGTAGCGGAGGCGGAGGTGATGATGGATGCGGAGCTGGAATTTGGCGGCGAGACCGTCTCAGCCAATATCACCATTTTGCCGCTTTTGGATGATGAGAATAAACCGCTGGGCACTCTGATGATGATTGAGGATATCAGTAGTGAGAAGCGGATGAAGTCCACCATGTCGCGGTATATGGATGCAGATCTGGCGGACCAGCTTTTAGATAGTGGGGCCGAGGATTTGGGAGGTAAACAGAGCGTGGCGACGGTGCTCTTCTCCGATATCAGGAGTTTCACCACCTTAACGGAGGAACTGGGACCTCAGGGAACTGTCGCATTCTTGAATGAGTATTTTACCATCATGGTGGACTGCATACAGGATGAAGGAGGGATGCTGGATAAATTCATCGGTGACGCTATGATGGTTATATTTGGTACGCCCTTCGTCCATGATGATGATCCTGATCGGGCCGTTCGAGCTGCCATCAACATGTTATTACAATTAAGCGAATATAACCAGCGCCGTAAGCAACAGGGGATGATGGCCATCGACCACGGGTTGGGACTGAACACCGGCGAAATTGTCTCCGGCAACATTGGATCACCCAAGCGGATGGACTATACTGTTATTGGGGACGGAGTAAACTTGGCAGCCCGCCTGGAGAGCGCCTGCAAGAAATATGGCGCCCATATACTCATTAGCGAGTATACCTTCGACAGTCTCAAAGCTACCTATCGGACCCGTCAGATAGACCGGGTGGTCGTTAAGGGGAAGACTGAGCCGGTGGGAGTCTACGAAGTGGTCGATTATCACACCAAGGAGACTTTTCCGAACATGATCGAAGTGCTGGGGCATTTTAACAACGGAATCGATTATTATAATGATGGCAGGTGGGACGACGCTGTAAAAATGTTCAAGGAAGCGCTGAAAGGGAACCCCGATGACAAGTGCTCGCAGATGTACGTTGAACGCTGCGCACAACTGAAGAAGAGTCCGCCCAAGGGCGAATGGGACGGCGTTTGGGTCTTCACAAGCAAGTAAGAGCAGCAGAAGGGAGCGAATTATCAGCGACGCAAAAACACATCTGGAAAAATCGATTGAGCTGAACCCGGAGTTCACCGACGCCCATTTTCATCTGGCATTGCTGCTCAAGGATCAGGGTCAATTCGAGGATGCCGAGCGCCATCTGCAGAAGACCATCGATATCGACGAGGGCTATATTGCCGGGCACTTTCAATTGGCGCTGCTGCTCCACGAGGTGAAGGCCCACGAAAAAGCCCGGGAGCACTACTTAAAGACCATCGATTTGGATTCCCACCATGCCGAGGCCCACTTTCACTTAGCACTACTCCTGGAGGAATTGGAAGAATATGGCGAGGCGAAAAATCACCTTACGAAGACCATCGATATTGATCAAAACTACACGAAGGCCTACTATCACCTCGCCCGTCTGCTGATAGAGCCCGACGACTACGAGCTGGCAAAGCAGAACTACCAGATGGCCATAGATATTGATGACAACTTGGCGGAGGCTCATTACTACCTGGGGAAGCTGGTGGCCGGGGGGAGAAAGATCAACGAGGACGGCACTTTTGTAATCGAACCGGAAGCCGAGCTGGCCAAGCAACATTTCAGGCAAACCCTCGAACATGATGAGAGTAACTCCCGAGCGCACTTCAACCTGGCAAGAATTCTGGCCACGGAATCAGATTACGCCCAGGCGGAGGAGCATTTCCAGCAAGCGATCGGGATCAATCCCAGCTATGCGAAGGCCCATTTTCAGCTGGCCCTGCTATTGATGGAGGTAGGCCGGTTGATGCCCGAGGGACCAGAGCCGGAGTTGAAACAGCAGCAGAAACCCGCCCGGAGGACTAAGCCGAAGAAAGCAGCGCAGTAAAGGATGAGCACAGGGATGAGTCCACCGGATGTTGCCCAAGCCCATCTAAAGAGAGCCATCGAGCTCAACCCTGATTATCCCGATCCCTATTACCACCTGGCCCTGCAACTGATAGAGCAGAACAAACTCCCAGCAGCCGAGCTGCACCTGAGGCAGGCCGTGGAGCTGGCCTCGCGGAGTGCCGAAACATTCGAAGAGCGGGAGAAGGAATTGATTGGGGCTAATCAATTCGGTGCGGCCAAGCACTGCGGCTTCAAATCCCACGAACTGCGGCTCTTTTCAGCCCAGGCCTGTTATCAGCTGGGGATGCTATTGCGTGAGACAGGGGACAGGCCGGCAGCCCAAAAGCAGTTCATCCAGGCCACGGAGCTCGACCCTACTCTGGCCGAAGCTTACTACCAGCTGGGGTGTATGGCCCCGGGGCAGCAGCAGGCGACCCGGTCGTTTTTCGAGCAGGCGGTTGAGGCGGATTTTACACTGGCCCGGGCCCATCTTAAACTGGCGGAGTTGATCACGGCGCCGGAGGAGAAGGAGATTGCCAGGAACCACTACCTGATTGCCCTGGACCTGGAGGCCGGATCGCAAAGTCCGGTGCTGGATAAGAGATTTGGGGACTGACTAGCGGTACCGCACCGCTTGGGGGTCACGATAGGCTAGCTCCAGCCCCTCGAATGCCCCTCGAATGCCCACCAAAGACCCCTTAAAAACCCCGCCAAAGCCTAGCTAATACCCATCAAAAGGTTCACACTTACCGACGGGGGAGGTGAGCCAATGGGGGAAATGCAAAATGCGAAATGGGCTCCGGTCCTGACTCAGATTTCAAAGAGCGGCCCGGGGGATCATCTTGGGACCATGAAGTGGTTATGATGTGACCATACCTCCCGTCGGAAGGTATGGCCCCCCCCCGGGGGTACCCCCCGTCTCGGCTACGCTACCTATCTGCCGTGCACGGTAGATGAACGGCTTGCCAGGCAGGCGCCGGTCTCCCAATTTTCAATCGACAATATACAATCTACAATTTCTCCTGTCGTTCGCCTGGTGCGCGGAGAGTAACCGCCAAGGCGCAAAGTTCGCCAAGGTCGGAGAAAAAGATTCACCGCAGAGGCTTGATGGCGGGGTTGGCGGGACAAGCATTCTGCGGGGTTCCCCCGCTTACAACGGGGTTCAGGGCAGGCTGGATTTGGTGCAGAAGTCGCGAGTCAGGCAGTCGGGTGGCCGGCTGGGCCGCTTCAACCCAGGGCATGATGATCAGGTGTTCACAGAATCTCAATATCTCAATATTAGACGCGTGATAAGGAATCAGGAGCTGGTTTCTTCTCCTAACAGAGCTCTCCCTTCACGCAAGACTTCGTAATGCTTGAGAGCCCAGTTTGCATATTTTTCCAATTTACCCTCGCTGATCCCAAATGTATTGGCTAGCTCATGGATAAATTGATTCTCTTCTTCACTAAACTCGCCATCGATATAGCCGAGTGTAATTAGTTCGAGCATAATAGATATCTGTGATTGGGAAGTATCAAATGACGCCATTAGCTCTTTTTTATCGTAACTCTCCGCATCACTTGGTATCTCTGCGCAAACATCACGTTGCATTGATTCAAGGTGCTTCTCCTCTGTGGAAGTAACCTTTGAATCAGCTAAGACGAATTGTTTTGCTAAGATGAGGAACGTCCTTTTCTGGCGCTCTGTCAAGTCATGAAGAAACATGTTAGCCTCATAATGCTGTTGGTAGGTGATCGAAATTTACATACTGCCGCCATATTTTCATAGTATTGCTCCGGCACGAAACTATGCAGGTCAATCTATTTTATTGCTAATTGAACAGGAGCTGGCTATATTTGGCTACATATTCACTCGGGTAATAAAATTAGGTGGCATGCCATTTACCGGCTTTCTCTATTAACCATGTCCCGGTGCCTGGCGGAGTGAGCGAATTCACAGACCACTCTGTGAATTCCCGCACTTCCAATAGGTAATCCAGGATACGACTCCAGGCGAACAAACAATGAACATACTCATCATCTACGATTTAGCCATGAACCGGGCCATAATTGAGCGGATCCTTCGAATGGATGGTCACGTTACTGTGGGAGCGAGCCGTTTGGAAGATCTGAGGCCCTTGCTCTCTGGCAAAAGCCGGTTTGACGTCGTTATTTGTGAGTTGCTCAGACCGGAGATAGAGGGAATCCGGATCTACAAGGATTACTTGGAAATGCTGGCCACTTCTGGAGAAAAAACAAAAAAACTACCCTTTATCCTGATAGCTACAGCGCAGACTGAGGTGACCGCTGCGCAGACTGTTGGAAAACTCAAATATGCCAAGGAACTCGGATTCTTCGATATTATCAGTAAACCGCTGGATCATGATCGTCTCAGATCTACTCTGGCCCGGATTTCTGACAAAGTGAAGCCCAAGGATCAAGCTGAGCACCTGGGTGATTTACCGCAAAGAGTGAGGCATACTGCCAGTGCCATTATCAAGGATCATGATGCTGTTGGCGCCACCATGATGATAGATCTCCTGGAGGGCACGATTCTTATGTTACGGACAGTTGTTAAGCATACCATCGGCTGACTTTCTCCCAAATTGAGCCCCTGTTAAGGATATCAGGAAGACTCAATTGGACTCGCCATAAACCAGGCATTTCAGCTAAACACCCTTATTTTGCCGGGATACTATTGGCCGAGTTGGGCCGGAGTACAAAATTTATTGAGGTGAAGGGATCCACTCGGTCGGGCTGGTACCACAGATAGAACAGGACTCATGTGGCTTACTCGATGTTTCCACCGACCGGGCAAACTTGGCGAGGTAACCGAGTCAAACGGCGCTGAACAAATTCTGGGTCCAATCCAGGGCCTCGAAGTATATCCCGGCGGTATCTTCCTCACTCACACCGAGACTGGACGCGCGAGTAAGCAAAGGTTTCCAATCGCCTTTTTCGTAAGATTTGACCATGGATAGAAGATTGGCGAATTGCCCTTTCTCCCCGAGGATGGCCTCCTTGATATCGTTCTTGATGGGCATTTCCTCTAGGATTTCCTTCAATGGTCGGCTGAAGAACAGATCGATTAAGGAAAAAATACCCATGAAGAAGAGGTCGTCTCCCCTTTGCGCATAGCCTAATCTCCAGCCCAATTCCTCCAGAAACTTGCCCCGGACCAAACAAGTAACTAATGCCTCCTCCGGCAACCCTTTGCCGATATTGCTAATAGCCACCAGGGTAGCCCATCTTTTAACCAGCTTAATACCCAGTAAAGTCAGGGCGTGTTTTACCGATTCAACTTCCATGCGCAGTCCGAAGGCTGCCGAGTTGATATACTTCAGCAGGCCGTATGTGAGACCGACATCCTGCTTGATGATATGGTCAAGTCTATCAAAGCTGATGTTGTGATCATTGATCTCTTGCAGGAGCCGCAGGTAATTCAGTTTAAAACCGGGGATGGCTTTTTTCTCAACGTATTCGGCTTTATGAAAGAAAGGACCATGGAAGGAGTCATATTCGAGTCTTCTGGCCAGCTCGAATGCGTCCCGGCTCTCTAAATCGTGGGCAACGGTTTTTATATGGTAGCTCTTGCACCAGTTGGGCACGAAACGCAATTCCGACTCGTTTTTCCCTCTAAAATCTACAACCAACTGATTTGCCAATTTTACCAACTCGAAATACTTATCGTCGGTGGCAAAAGACCCCAATCCAACGCGAAACCCATCTTCCTTCAATTGCTTGAGTGCGGATAGGTGCTCTGCCTTGGTTTCGAACGGCTCACGAAGGTATAGGATGACGCTCTTTTTGGATAATTGGTGGAGATCCGGCCCCAGTAAGATTTCCGGAGTAATATCGATGCAGACATCTGTTACCTGCCCATTCGTAGGAACCTTGGACCCATAGAGGCTGCGACGGATGTTATCGGGTAATTCTTCTTTTTCGATTTCAACAGCCAGCAATTGTGCATTTTCAAAACTGATAACGAGCTCGTATGCCGTTACCACTTCCCTGGCATTAAATACAGGTTGACGTGCTATTAATCGCTTCATCCCGATCTCCCGACTAGAGTCTATAACCTGTGCAAGCCGTACTGCCCGAAGAAATAAAGGAGTTAGAGGTCAAGAAAATACCTGCCAAAACAACCAATGCTGATTGGCCGTAGCCATCTGACCAGCTCCGATGCTTGCCCAGCCTACTAATTTAACATTTAGAGACTCTGCTTGTGAATAAATCCTTCACTTCCATCAAACAATCTGGTAAATGAAAGATTCAATTTTCGTCTCATTTGCTCGGGAGCGCAATATCATGGAGAGGCTGTCAATCCTGGCATTTAAATTTTAACCTTGGCTGAAATACTATGTTCGATGAACCCAATCCTTGGAATTACGACTGGCAGCCATTACTTTCTATAGAGCTAATTAACCTGATTCGGCCCAATAAATCGGGGTACCGTAACTAGGGGAGCATTTGGCAAAGATCGAACATATTCAAGTTGCAGATGGTATTCACTGGGTGGCGATCCCGGAAGCCGATCTTAAAATCCTGTGTGGGTGCCCTGCCGACAGCGTGAAACACTTGATGAAAAAGGGACTGATTGTTACAAAGAAAAAAGGCGATGTCCAATATGAGACCGGCCCGAATGCCCTTCTTCTATCCGATGTCTTGATTCAACGGGGTAGCTTCGGCAATCTCGCTGAATTCCCGGTACTTCAGATGTTGTATCTACAGGGCATGATCCTTCCTGGCCACCCCAACAACACAGGGATTCGCCCCCTGCTCATCGGGGCCGAGAACCAGGTTACGGCCCAATTGCGATATATTTACCGTGGTAATTACGGCCTGATTTCTGAAGAAGAAATCGTTGCCACTGGGGTTGCTCCTGACACAGCCCATCAGATGATGCGACTGAAATTGAAATTTGCATTCGGGAAAATCCATCCCACCGAAGACCTCCTGGACTCTCTCGTGGTCGGTAATCAACCAACGCCGATCAGGAATGATGTGATGATTCAGCGCTGTGGTATGAATGTCTACGATATTAGTTATAAGGATGAAGTGGTTACGGTAGATCTGAACCTGCCGCCCAAGAGTATCTACACACTTCCTTTTTCACTCGGCTACCAGCGGATTGATAGAGATTATTTTGGAATTATCCATTCTGGAGACGGCAACGGCTGGGATATGAGCCACCCAAGTATGTCCTCTATATTGATGCACCAGGGCCGATTCTATCTGATAGACGCCGGCCCCAATATTGGATTGGTTCTGCAGGCTCTGGGAATCAGTGTGAATGAGCTGGAGGGCATCTTCCATACGCATGCGCATGATGACCACTTTGCCGGCCTTTCCGTCTTGGCAAACTCGGAACAGCGCCTCAAATATTATGCGACTCCCGTGGTTAGGGCGTCGGTCCAGAAAAAGCTGGCTGCCCTGGCGGGGGTGGATGAGGATGAGTTTCATCATTTATTCGACGTCCACGACTTGGTATCCGAAGAATGGAATGGTATCGGCTCTCTAGAGGTGAAACCGGTTATCAGTCCCCACCCGGTGGAAACCAACATATTCTTTTTCCGTGCCAGTCACAATGGCAAAATCGGATCGTATGCCCACCTGGCCGACATTGTCTCCCTGGATGTACTGGAAGGTATGGTTACCGAAGACGAGAGCGATATTGGGATCAGCCGAGAATATTTTAATGAAATATCCGAGAAATATCTCGAAGTGGTGAATCTCAAGAAGATTGATGTCGGTGGTGGTTTGATTCATGGTAACGCGGAGGATTTCCGCCACGACCGGTCTGACAGAATTGCTCTTTCACATACTACAAAGCCGTTAACCAAGAAGCAGAAACAGATTGGCTCTCGGGCGGAATTCGGCGCGGCGGACATTCTCATATCAAGTGAGGAGGATTTTGCTAAGCAGCTCGCCGAGGAATATCTTAAGACCTATTTCCCCGAGGCCGACAAGGAACGGTTGGATGTTTTGCTAGCCAATCCTATTACCACCTTTGAACAGGAAACCGTGTTGGTGGAGTCCCATTTGGTGACCGAGTATGTTTATCTGGTGATAGGCGGTAGTGTCGAAATGATCCACACCGGGGTCAATAATATTCTCTCGGCCGGCGCATTGGTTGGTGAACTCTCGGGCTTGATGAACGAAAACTCAAAAGAGACTTACCAGGCCAAGGGCTACGTTCAGGCCCTCTGCATTCCAACTGAGCAATACACCGATTTTATCCGAGAATGTGGCCTGCTGGATCGGACCCTGGAGCTACAGTATTTGCGCCAGCTGTTGCAGCATTCCTACCTGTTTGGTGAGGCCCTCTCATATCCTTTGCAAACCAAGTTAGCTGCGGCTATGTCACAGAGCAGATTTGAGGAGCGCTACTGTTTCCCAAAGGAGAATCAGGATGAGCTTTACATGCTCAGTTTCGGAATAGTGGAGTTATCGGCGGATGAAAAGAAAATAGCCACCCTTCTGGAAGGTGATGTTTTCCGCGAAGAGGCGGTATTGAGTGGAGAGACAAGTATTTTCCAGGCTAGAGCGGAAACGGAAGTGGAAATATACCGGTTCCCGACTGAAATGCTAACCGATATTCCAATTGTTCGATGGAAGTTATTCGAAATATATCAGCGGCGGATGCAGACCCTATTCGATTTGAATCAGGATTGAGCGCCTCTCCGTCCGTGTAGAGATCAAACAACAATGGCCCTCATTTCATCGGAACCGTCGTCAACGGTTATCGGGCGCTAATGGATCACCTCCAATTCGAACAGCCACTGTCCAGTTTTTTGCGTTGACTACTGCGGCCTAATCAAAGCAACTGCGCGTACCGGTATGGCAGGCTACGCCTTCCTGGTCGACCTGGATCAGCAGGGTATCGCGGTCGCAGTCGGTGGCGACGGAGTGGATGCGCTGGACATGGCCGCTGGTTTCGCCCTTGCGCCACAGCACCCGGCGGCTGCGCGACCAGAAACAGGTGCGGCCCTCGGCCAGGGTAATTCGTAGGCTCTCCGCATTCATATAGGCCAGCATCAGCACTTGGTGATTCTCCCGGTCCTGGATAATGGCGGGGATCAGGCCGTCGGCGTTGTATTTCAAATCCTTAATGTCTGCGGGCTGGACTATCATTTTATGTCTCCTGTAAGTCGCATTGGAATACCGGCGGTGTGCAGATAATTCTTTACATCGTCAATAGTGAACTTGCCCCGATGAAAGACGGAGGCCGCCAGCACCGCGTCGGCCCGGCCATCCACCAGCGCCAGCCGGAAGTGGTCCAGGGTACCGATGCCCCCCGAGGCAATCACCGGAATGCCCACCGCCTCACTCACCGTGCGAGTAATCGCCAGGTCGACACCGGACTGAGTGCCGTCGGCGTCGATGCTGGTAAGGAGAATCTCACCGGCCCCCCGCTCGGCAACCTCGCGAGCCCAGGCCACAACCTCCCGGTCGGTGGGCCGTCTGCCGCCGTGGGAAAAGACCTCCCAGCGCGCCGGCGCCACCTGTTTCACATCCATGGCCACCACCAGGCACTGGCTGCCGAAGCGGTCGGCGCCGCGGGTAATAAACTCGGGGTCGGCCAGGGCGGCGGTGTTGACGGCGATCTTATCGGCCCCGGCGGCCAGCAGCGCTTCCATGTCACCGACGGCCCGGATGCCGCCGCCAATGGTGAAGGGAATGAACACTTCGCGGGCCACCCGCTGGGCAAGGTCCACCACGTGCCGGCGGGCATCCACGGTGGCGGAGATATCCAGAAAAACCAATTCGTCGGCCCCCATGTCACTATAGCGCGCCGCCAACTCCACGGGGTCGCCCTCCCGGACCAGGTTGACAAACTTGACCCCTTTCACCACCTGACCATCGTGCACGTCCAGGCAGGGGATGATGCGTTTGGTCAGCACGCGGCCAGTTCCTCCAGCGATATGCGGCCGTCGTAAAACGCCTTGCCCACAATCACACCGGTCACCCCGGCGTCCAGCAGGTCCTTTACGGCCAGGATGTCAGCCACGGAGCCGATGCCCCCGGAGGCGGTCACAGCCAGGTGGGTAGCCTGGGCCACAGCCCTGAGTTGGGGGATGTCCGGCCCTTGCATGGTGCCGTCTAACCCGATATCGGTGTAGATCAGGCGGTCAAAACCTATATTTTCGAGGCGGGCGATCAGCTCCTTAGCGGTGGTATCGGTGGTATCCTGCCAACCGTGAACGGCCACCCGGCCCTGCCGGGCATCTACACCGGCTACCAACCGGCCAGGGTAACCGGCCAGCCATTGGGGCAACTGTCCGGCCTGGCCCTGGGCGGAGGCTCGCCGTACCGGCTCCGCCGAGGCCCCACGGGGAGCCC
>CBDVAP010000067.1:0-14737 GCA_965372015.1 uncultured bacterium
GACCAGCGCACCTGGGCGCCCAGCTCCACCAACGTTTCGATCAGTACGGCGGTCTGCACCGTCATATGGATACAGCCGGCAATGCGGGCGCCGCTCAGCGGTTTGCTAGTACCGTATTTTTCCCTCAGGGCCATCAGGCCGGGCATTTCCTTCTCGGCCAGATCCATCTCTTTGCGACCGAAAGCGCCCAACTGAATGTCGGCCACTTTGTAATCCGTGAATTTTTCCCCGCCTCCGTTACCGGAAACGGCCTTGCTTACTACTTCTTCAACCGTCATGATGCTTCCTCAACTAGTGTTATTTCCTTAGCCTTAAAAGACTTGTAGTTTACTGTGTTACATACCAGTTTGGCATGTAATAGCTAATTCGGCAGCTGCCCGGAAAACCGGTCAATCCCACAGCTGGGCGATATACGGACCGAAGGCCAGGGCCGCCGTGAGACCGGGGCTGTCGATGCCCAGCAGGTTTACCCAGCCGGGGCAGCCGGCCGGGCCTTCCTCCAGTACGTGGAAGTCATGGTGGAGTTCCCCGTCCACGAAAATATGGGGTCGCAGGCCGGACCAGTCCGCCGCCAATTGATAATCATCGATGGCCGGCCAATAGGGCCGCACCTGCCGCCTGAATTCCGCCTCCAGCCCGGGATCGACGGTGTAGTCCTCCACCGCTTCCGGCAGGTACCGGGCATCCGGCCCCAGGCTGACCTCCTGCTGCAGGTCCAACTTGATATGGATCCCCAGGCTGTTTGCTGTGGGCAGTGGATAGATCAGATGCTGAAACCGCCCCCGGGCGCCGCTGACCTTGAAATACGACCCTTGGCAGTAGCGCAGCTCAAAGCCCCGCTTAGCATAATCGAAGCCCGCCGCCGTAGCCATCTCCAGCGCGCTCAGCCCCGCCGCATTCACCACCCGTTCACTGCTGACGGTAATCCCCTCTCCGGAGGAATCCTCCAGCGCTAATTCATAGCGGTTATCGGTGGGAGTCATGCTCACGAAACGGGTCTTTACCGCCAAATCACCGCCGGCCGCCTGGAACTCGCCCGCCAACCGGTGAACCAGGGCATCGGCCGAGAGCAAGCCGGTACCGGGACTATACAGGGCCGGTAACGGAGCCAGTTCGGGGTAGCGCCGGTGCAGCTCTCCGGCCTCCATGATCTCCAGGTTCCCGACACCATTGAGTTCGCCCTGGCGGTGGAGCTGCTCCAGTTCACCGATCGCATCGGGCTGAGACACGACATATTTGCCGCACAGGTTCAGCGGAAGATCATTGGCCTGCAGATAGGCGACCAGCTGTTCTCTTCCCTCGACACACAAGCGCGCTTTGAGCGAGTCGGGCGGATAGTAGAGACCGGCGTGCAACACCTCGCTATTACGGGAACTGATGCCTAACCCACAACCGGCTTCCCGCTCCACCACCAGGCACTGCCAACCGGCGGTGACCTGGAAGTGGTGAGCCACCGCCAACCCGATCACCCCGCCGCCAATGACTGTTAGATCAGGCATCGGCCGGACCCGGGAATTTCAATCCGTCGCGGCGGTTCTGACGTTTCCAGAACAGCGAAAACGGTCGCAGGGTCAGCCAACCGGGCCGGCGAGCTGTAATCTGCTCACGCCATTCCCGTTCCCATATCAATGTCCGTTGCTGCAGCTGCCAACGCAGGTCGGTCAATGCGCTGCCTTTATGGCCCAGGACATCCAAAACTATCTCCTTCTCCAGCTCATCCCGCTCTAGCAGGTATTTTTCATCGATACGGCCGGCGAGCAGTAAGGCCCGGTGGAACAATTCCTGGCGCCACCACAGGCTGCCGTCGTGGTAGTGTGACAGATCTTCACCCTCCAGGCCGCTTTCCAACGGCTGGCCAAAGTGGATCGGCTTGAACACCGCCAGGTCCGGAGCGGCGGCGGCGGTGAAGAAAAAATCGTGGCGGGAAGATGTCAAGCGGGCCACCATGGAGCCGGTGGTCTGGGATTGATATTTTCGGTGGGCATGCCGGGCTACGTCCTGCCGTGAGCGCTGGCGGGGGTGGTTCCCGGTCCGTCGGCGCACCAACCTCATCATTTCCAATAATGGTACCCGTTGATCCACCGCTCCCAGCACTGCCAGCAGATTTGAGCGTTGCCTGCCGTCGGCGTCGAAATGCCCGCCCCGCCGCCGGAAACAGCGCCGGAAGTCCAGCTCTTCTCCTTCACCCAGCCAGCCCTGGTGCCGGGCATATTCGGGACAGGCGTAGGAATGCCGGTCGATCTGGCCGCCGATGGTGATATCGCTGGATAAAGCCGCCACGGTTTTAATCCGCTGCGCGGCCCAGTGCCGGCCAGCCGTCTCCAGTTGCCATACCTCCTTGGCGTCCGCGATTAGAAAACCGCTGTCGCAGCCCAGCGGCAAGCCGGGTGTCCCGGCCCAGCCTCCCTGGCCGTGTATCGGCAGCAACGAGGTGATCACCTCCAGGGCCTCAGGGGCATTGCGGCCTCGCTCCAGCCCCAACCGGACCAGGTCCATCCCGATCAGGCCCGGTTCGCTTTCATAATCGCGGGTATTCAGCGGTTCACAGCCGATCACCACCCCCTGGTCATTGGCGCCCATTTCGCCGCCCCAGGCCCACCACGGCCTGCTGACCACCACCCCGTAACGCCGTCGCTCCTGGGCAATGGTGAGGTGGGTGCAGTGAAGCACCGATTCGGCATCGCGTTTTACCGGCGGCAACGTCACTACCAGCTGGCATTCACCCGGCAGGCGGTTGCTGTTCTTGGCAAAATAAATCGCACCGTCCGGGCTGGCATCGGGACCTATGATCATGGTGCTGGACATGGGGCCTAAAGCTAGGCGTTCACAAGCCCGGACACCTATTATTTTCTATGCGTGAGGGTCGCGGTGGAGGGACTGTGGATAAAGTATAACCGCTCTTAGATGCTCTGGCGGATTTCCTCCAGCTTGGCCGCCAGATCATAACGGCCCTGGAGGATAGTCACGTCGGCATCGTAGGTCGGGTCGAGCCGCTGCACCCAAACCAGGGAAGAATCAAACTTCCCCCAACCGTAATAGCCGGTGGCGATCGCCAGTGTCAGGTGGTCGAAGTATATGTTGGTATCGTGCTGAAAAACCCAATTCGGGGTTCGATCAAGAGCTGTCCTGCCATTGGTGACCGCATCTTCGAACTCCCCCAGGGCCAGTTTAGAGAATGCCAGCCCCGCCAGGATTTCGGTCCCCACCACGGTAGTGTCACCCTTGGCCTCGCCGGTTATGAAATGGCCGGCACTGGTATCGGCGCTGCCCAATTTGGCATAGGCCCATCCCAAGCCGTTAAACGCATCAGCGAAGGTGGGATCGATTAAGGCTCCCTCCTCAAATTGAGGGATGGCCCCCCGATAGTCCAACTCGGCCATTAGCTCCCAGCCGTGTTCCACGTAATCCGGCGATTCCGGTTCAATCCGGTCCCGGCAACTAAAGGTTAGCGCCAATAACAGGCCGGCACTCCATAGCAATACTTGGTTGGTGTGATTCATCGGCTCACCTTACCAGCAACATTTTCTTGATTTCCACATGGCCCGCTCCGGTCGATAAGCGCACGAAATAAACACCACTGGCTACGTTAGCGCCCCGCCGGTCGATCCCCCGCCAGACCAGCTCATAGCGCCCCGCCTGAGTCACCCCGTTATGCAGTGTGCGCACCTCCTGCCCCAGCAGGTTATAGATGATCACCGAGGCCCGTTGTTCGGGGCCCTCCTGAAAGCCCAGGTCAAAAACGATCCTGGTGCTGGGATTGAAGGGGTTGGGGTAATTATGGTGCAGACTGGTGGTCTGCGGCACAAAGATCGTCCGGGGTCCCAGCCGGAAATTGCCCGCTCGCTTGCTCCAGGCCACCACCATATTGCCCTCGTCCACCGTAGGCAGCTCCTCCCATCCGCCGCCGGGTGCCAGCCGGTATACGGCCTGAGCCTTTTTCCCCTTGGCCAGCAGAGGATCCTGCTGCAGGGGCTGCATCAAAATCTTCACCGGCACAGCAAATTCCAGTCCGCTGTAGGCCAAACGATAGGAGCCCCGGCCCTTCTCCCGAGACAGGAAATTACGGGAGTCCGCCACTATCAGGAACAGATCGTTCTTTACCGAGGCAACGGGTCCCTGGACTAAGAACCGCTTGTCCAGGCTATGGGCCCCCCACGACTGGTCCCGTTTGGCCAGCGCAATGGCAATGCTGTCAGTGATGGTGGAATCACCGGCGGCGCTGTGCCCGGTCACCTCCACATCCAGGGTACCGGCAGCCAGCAGTTTGTGATTCACCAAATAGCTATAGTCGAAGGTATCGATCCGGCTGGGAATAATGGGTACACTGTCGGCCTTGACGGTAAAGCTGTTGGCCATGCCCAGGGTATCGGTGATAAAAATCTGCACGTAGGCCGGCAGGGCGCTGTTCTGCACCACCGCTATCGTCGGCGCCGGCCGGGAGATGATCCGTACGCCATCATCAGTAAACACTGTGTCGGATACATTCCCGGCCCGGTCGGTGGCCCGCGCCATGAGCCAGTACCAGGCTTTCAAGTCCAGCGATAGGCCGGTGGCTGTAAAGGTGGTGTCTGTGCCGATACTTGTCCAACCCACCACGTCCGTATCCCCCTGGGTCGAACCGATGGCATATTGGTACGACGCGATCCCCGAGGCGTCGTCTGTAAAGCCGTCGAAGCTGCCGGCCAGGGAGGTGGTCGATTGGGTGGAGTCTATATCCACGGTATCTAGGCTGTCCTGCAGCACTGCGCCGGCGCTATTGGGTGCCACGGTATCGTACATCACACTCTTTATAGTCGTGGAATCCGGATTACCCGCCTCATCAAGGATGATGAAATCCAACGTATAAGTGGTTCCCTGCACCAGGGTGGGGGCATTCACCAGCACAGTATCATGGGTCCCGGCTGCCAGTTCGGTGGTTGTAAGTACCTGCACGTGCGGCGTGTTGTCCACCGGCCCGCTCTCCCGGGTCCAGGTCACGGAGCCGCTGTCAATGGCCGCCGGCAAATTATAGGTGACGCTCGTCGTCCGGCGAAAACCCCCCGAATCCGGTTCAGTAACGGTGATCTCAGGAAGCGTATTGTCGACCAATAGGGTGTTAATATGCCCCGATATGGGCACCATGGCGTTGTCGGCCAGGTCCGTGCCCGCTATCGTGACGGTCACAAACCCATCGTTGCTGGCCGGTGCGGTGGTGGCGTAAGTCCAGATGGTGTCGGCGACGCCCATGATCATGGATACGCTGTCGGGTGCGCCGGGGCCGGCATAATCGATGGAAATCACCGGCCCGGGCGTGGTCTTGGCCGACTCGGTGAAAGTGGCCGTGATAATCAGGGGGTCACCCTGCTTCACCAGGGAATCGGAATAGGCCAGCACGTACCCCGGCGGCGTGTCATCGATGGTCAGGCTGGTATCGTTGGCGGTGCTGTCTGCGACCACTGCGTTCCCGGCCCGGTCATCCGCTGTGATGGTCACGGTCACTGTCCCGTCGTTGCTGTCCACTGAGGGGATGATCGCATCGTAGGTAAATATTGTGTCATCGACGGTTGCGGTCATGACGGTGGCCGCCACGCCGGTGGCCTGGTAGGCAAAGGCAATTTGAGGTGTGGCTATGGTCACCTCCGTGAAGGTGGCCGTGATGGTCACCGTATCCCCCGCGCTGGCCAGGGTGTCACTGTAGATCAGCACTACGGCCGGCGATATCGTATCATAAGTGACGCCCAGGGTCTGAGCCGTATCGGCATTTCCGGCGGCATCCAGCGCCAGGAACTCCAGGGTGTAAGTCGCTCCCTGAACTAGTGCTGGAGCGTTGGCCAGCTCCCCGGAATGAGAACCGAGGGCTCGCTCCGCCGTAACTAGTAGCTGTACGTGCGGCGAGGCCCCATCGGCGGGTCCGCTCTCCCAGGTCCAGGTTACCTGCCCCGAATCGATGGTTTCGCTGATGGAATAGGTAACCTGCGAGTGGGACACATACTCACCTTCGAGCGGCGCCGAAGTATTAATCGAAGGGCGCGTATTGTCCACTACCAGGGCATCATCGCCGGTAACCACCGCGGCTGTATTCCCGGCGTAATCCAGAGCAGCGATTGTCACGGTGGCAGGGCCGTCATTGCCGGTGGGGGTGGTGGCCTGGTAGGTCCAGATGGAGTCGTTGGCAGCCATCAACATGGCGACCAAAGAAATGTGGGGACCCGCCCCTGCATAATCGACGGAAATAGTTGGCGTGGCCTGTACCGGCTCCGTGAACCGGGCTGTAATCGTAGTTACATCCGCCGCCTTGACCAATGAATCGGTATATGAGAGCACGTAGCCCGGAACGGTGTTATCTATCAGTAACGCCACCGTATTGGTCAAGCTATCCGGATCGAGAGCATTTCCAGCCACGTCATATCCCGTAACAGAAACTGTCACATACCCGTCATTGCCGGCCAACACCACCACATCGTGGGTCCAGATGGCCGGGTCACCGGTAGCGGTCATGCCGGTAGCCGGTATTGTGTTGACCGTGTATTCCAGGCCAATCTGGGGAGTGGCCGCGGCCGGCTCATTAAAAGTAACCGTCACAGTGACTGTTTCACCTTCCTTCGCCAAGGTATCACTGTAGGTCAGGGCCGCAGTGGGGACTATATTGTCGAAAGTAACGTTGGTACTGGTAATAGTGGCGGCTACGTTCCCGGCCCCGTCCTGGCCGGAGAAAGCGACCGAATAAACGCTGCCGCTAACCAAAGTTGGATCATTGGTCAGCGTGATAGCCGTATGGGCTCCTAAGTCCAGCTCGGTTCCGGTGAGAGGCTGGACGTGAGGCGCTCCAGGGTCCGTGGCGCCCCCGGTACGCGTCCAGGTAATTGTTCCGCTTAAAATATCTTCGCTGAGGGTGTAAGAAACATTTGTATTGAGTCGGTAACTGGATGCAGCCGGAGCCACAGCGCTAATTACGGGCAGGGTGTTGTCCACCTCCAGGTCCGTCGCACCTGAGGCGATAGTAGCAGGGTTCCCGGCCAGGTCCTCACCGGTGATGGCCACGATGACGGTGCCGTCATTGCCCGCCGGGGTGGTAGCGTCATAGGTCCAAAGTGAACTGCTAGCCCCTGGATCCATTACAGCGGCAATTATATCGGGGCCTGCCCCAGCGTAAGCTATGTCAACGGCAGGCGTTGCGGCAGCCGGCTCTGAAAATGTGGCGGTTAAGGCTATGGGGTCCGTTTCCTTCACAAGTGTATCGGTATAGGTAAGGGCAATTGTGGGCGCCGTTAAATCGATGGTGAGCGCCAGAACCGGGGAAAGCCCGGAAGAATTCCCCGCCACATCAGAGGTACGGGCCGAAACATTATAATTACCCTCGATTTGTGCGGAGGGCGTAAGATCAATAGTAGCCGCTGTCGCTGTACCAGTGACTACCTCAACACCACTAAACTCAAGGGCAATAACATCTCCTACCAGCAGACCGTCAACATCGGTGATTTGGAAGGTAGGATTATTAACATTGGTGATTTCGTCGGTGTCGTCAATTCCGCTATCTGAGCCGGGCAGTAAATCCGGCTTCAAAGGGATGTCGGGGGGCGTGGTGTCAATTGTAAGGCTCAGTCCGCCGGATACCCCGGAGGTGTTGCCCGCCATGTCGGTGGTCGTAGCGGTGACGGTATAGGTAGCCTCGGGCACGGTGGAGGTAGTGATTGATATGCTGGCGCCGGCAGCAGTGCCGCTACCCTTCTCTATTCCGTCAAACCGCACGGAGACGTTGTCGTTCACCGTCACGCCGCTGACAGTGATAGTCGGGGCCGCAACATTAGTCAGATCATCAGTGTCGGAGGTGCCGGCATCTGACGCAGCATCCAGATCGGGAGTAGCGGGAGCAATCGGTGGAGTAGTATCGATGGTTACAGCCAATCCCGTAGAGGCCGAAGAGATGTTACCGGCTACATCGGTGGCTGTGGCAGTGACGGCATAGGCTCCATCAACTATAGCACCGCCGGGCGTAAGGATCACGGTGCCGCTGGTGGCAATGTCGTTCGACTGGGAGACACCATCAAAATTCAGGTCGATCTCGTCGGAAACATTCACGCCGGATATATCAAACGTAGGGGTGTCGTCATTAGTCAGGTCATCGGTGGACAGGGAGCCCGAATCAGACCCTGGTTGCATATCGGGCGTGCCGGGCGCATTTGGGGCCTGGGTGTCTATGACTATGCTAAGTGCCGTGGATGCATTGGAGGTATTGCCGGCCGGATCGGTGGCCTCGGCCGTCACGGCGAAAGAGCCATCAATCTGTGCGAGGGAAGGCGCCAGGTCAATGCTGGTGCCGGCAGCGGTGCCGACAGCAACTGAAATGCCATCAAATAGTAGGGCAATTCTATCCCCACTGGTGACCCCACCGATGCTGTGAGTCGGAGTAGTTACATCGGTGATGTCGTCCGTATTACTTCGTCCTGAGTCATCGCCGATCAAGAGGTCGGGTTCAGACGGGGGTGCCGGGGGAGTGGTATCCAGGATCAACGCCAGGGCACTGGAAGCTGCCGAGGTGTTTCCAGCCACATCGACGGCCTTGGCCGTAACACTGAGCGATCCGGGACCGAGCGGTGAAGTTGTTATAGTGGCAGTGGCCGCCGCAGCAATGATCCCTCCCGAGAACGCCGCATCGACCTCCACCAGAATGGAGTCGCCGGACACCACACCGGCAATATCAAAGGTCGGTGTGATATCGCTGGTGTTATCGTCGGTCGTGTATACACCGGTATCCGACCCCCCTTGAAGATCGGGGGCGCTGGGTGGAGTTGGGGCCGTTTTATCGATGGTAACGGAAAGGGCGGCCGAATATCCGGAATTATTGCCCGCTATATCCTGAGAACGGGCCGTTACCAGGTAGGTACCATCAGCCTGCGCACCGGCAGTAATAGTCGCGGTGGTACTGGATGCATCCTCAAAAGTCTCGGTCACTCCATCGAAAAAGAGGGTGATTCTATCGGTGGCCACCACGCTGGTAACCTCAAAGGTGGGCGTGTCATCGTTGGTGATATCGTCACTGTTTAACCTGCCGCTATCGGAAGCATCAATCAGGTCGGGCGTATCGGGGTCTCCGGGAGCAGAGGCGTCAATGGTTATATCCAAAGAGACGGATACGGGTGAAGTATTTCCGGCCGGGTCGGTCTGGGTGGCAATGACGGTATAATCGCCGTCCGTCTGGGTGCTGGCGGTCAAGTTGATGGTGGCCCCGGCGGCAATGCCGGTATCTACTTCCCCACCCCCGAACTGTAGAGATATAAGATTCGCCATACTCACACTGCCGATCTGGAAAGTAGGCGTGACATTGTTGGTGACATTATCGGCGGGTAAGATACCGGTATCGGTAGTCAAATCGGGAGCTGCCGGTGCCCCTGGAGCATTTGTATCAACGGTCAGGGACAACGCCCCCGACAGGTTGGATACATTGCCGGCCCGGTCGGTGGATTTGGCGGTCATATCATAATCGGCTGATCCGAGTATGCTGGAGGTTCGCGATATGCTGCTCCCCCCTGACCATCCGGAAGCCACCAGGTTAGTGCCGGCGGCGTTAGAGTAAAGTTGGATCAATTCGCTGGTGGCAATCCCCGAAATTGTGAATGTGGGAGTGGTATCATTGGTGATATCGTCCGTATTATCATACCCGGTATCGGACGAACCGTCCAGATCAGGTACGTTGGGGGGACCGGGCGCAACATTGTCGATAGTAAGAGAAACCGCGATACTGGCGTTGGAAGTATTTCCGGCCAGGTCCCGATCGGTTACCGTAACCGAATAGGTACCGTCGTTCTGGGCAGAGCCTGGCGCCAGGGTTTCAGACGCAGCCCCGGCCGTTTTCGACCCCACCGTACCTCCATTAAACCTGAGGGCTATATAGTGGCCGGATGTTACATTATCGAAATCAAAATTGGGGGTCGTGGCGGTGGTAATGTTGTCGGTGCTGGATGTACCGGAATCGTCTCCCGCCTGTAAATCTAGATTAGTGGGGGCGGTGGGAGCTATCTGATCAATAAAGAAAGTTTCGGCGGCGTCCACGGTATTAAGCAGGGCTGGCCCGGTGTCATAGTATTTGACGCGGAAGAACATGGTGGCTCCTTCCACGAACTCAGCCTCTGCGGTTTCCACATAACTCGCCGGTACCGATTCGTTATATGGTGTATTGCGAACGAGACCGGAAACTGCGTGTCCCGCGACTTTCTGATCAGCACCGATAACACGATAAATATAAGCGGTAGCGCCATCATAGGAGGCTAAATCTGGGGTGTTAAAACTGAAGCTGATGGCGGTGTTGGTACTATTCCAGTAGCCGGTAATCACCGTACCCCCGCTGGCCACGGCCACCTCCGCATCGGCCCACAGCGCCTCGGTGAGGGCCAGCAACACAGTAACGGAAGCAATAATCCTCGTCATGTAGCGTCTCATTAGCCCCATAATCTTACCGTAAATATATTTACTACCATCGCTATTTCACACATCTTTACCATGTTCGGCGCTAAACCTAAGACCTTATACCACGGCTGGCTGTGACGGGCATCATACCAATTTGCCTTCTGTGACCGGCATCACCCGATCCCCTTGACCGGGCGCACACAGCCGGTTGCCGTGTGACTGTCATCAATACCAGATCCATCAATTGTCAGAATTTCATCCCGAAGCTGCCCCCTACATCCAGCCAGTAGGCCGCCCCGGCCGGCAGCCCCCCCTGGACGTAGTTCAGCCGTGAGTCCACCGTGATGTCGATGTACTTGAAGATTGGCAGCGTATAACTGGCCCCGAACACCATGCCGCTGGTAATTGTGGCGATGCCATAAACCCCTCCGCCGGCGGTAACCGTCAACGGTCCCAAAGGCACCCGCATCATGGCCAGCAGGGCCACCCCGCCGAACTGGCCGCCCGAGGGGTAAGTGTGCTCAAATTTATAAGTGGCGATCTCCACGGTATAGCCCAGGGACAGGCCGGCCAGGTCGCCCTTGCGGGGAATGTCCACCGCCACCCGAGCGTCGATATAGGAGTACCACCAGCTGTTCAGCCCCAGCCCGGCGTACCAGGGTGACACCACCGCCAGCTTGACGGTATAACCCCGCAGGATCCTCGGTTCCTTGATGCGCTTCTGCTCGATCTCCGCCACTTCTCCCAACTCTACCTCACCGGCCTGGTCATCGGCCAGGTCCAGCCCCTCATCGACTGCTTCGTCACCAAACTCGTCGTCGTATTCTAATTCACCTTCATCATAGTATTCATCCTCGTAATAGGCGTCTTCGTCGGAATACTCCCCCTCGTCGTCGTAATATTCCCCTTCGTCATCGTAGTACTCATCCTCATAATACTCATCATCCTCAACACCGTATTCCTCCTCCTCACCAAAATAGCCGCCGGCATCATCGTCATCGTAGTATTCGTCCTCGTAGTAAGTGCTGTCATCGTCGAAGAACTCCTGGGCCGCAACCGGCTCCGGAGCGGCCGCCAGCAGCACCAGGCCAGCCAGTAGCGCCCAACCCAGCCCACCTATCTTGTGGCGGTAATTTCCAACTACTTGTTTAATGATTCTCTTAGCCATGGCACTCTCAGGCAACTTATACTCCGACTGGATTTTCGTATTCAGGGTGGAATCTAGGCAACTTTTTTAGAAAATAAAGCATTTTTTTATGCCCGGCCTTAATCAGTCCCAAAGAGCGGCAAAAAACCGTTTTCTTTAATATCGGTCATTAACCCGGTTTTATTTACCCGCTGACGCCCCAAGTTTATTGACATTCAGTACGGCGGGAAATTATATTATAATAGGATATAATAGTGTTATTATCTTCATAAGTGCGTTGCTCAACCGGTACAACGTGAACACAATCATGCTATGAATTATCCGATCCTGATGCGCTCGCTTATGCAAAAAACTCCTATCAAACTGAATTTATTGTAATTTAGCCCCATGATGCCAGACTTCATCTCTTCCAGCGTCCGCCGGGTGCGGGCCTGCATTTGTGCCGCTAGCCTGGTATTCACCTTCCTGGCAACGGCTTCCAGCCTACCGGCCGCCAGGCCGCAAATACTCCTGCAAGGCGGTTTTGTTACGCCCCGCAGCGACCTCAGCGCCGCTGATGCCTTGGTCTGGCGCGGGCGGCTGAGCGTGAATCACCGCCTGAGCGACCGGCTCAGTTGGGACTTGTTCGGGGACGTCACCCCCGCCACCCTCACTCGACCGGCTGGGCTGTGGCTCTACTCCAGCCGGGTGAATTATCGCCTGAGTACCACCTGGCTGGCAGCCCTGGGACGGCAGCAGTTCTGGAATTCCCTGCACGCGACCCGCTTCGACGGTATCGCTCTCCAAAGAAAGGTTACCACCGCCGGTAAAAGCCGCCAAATCAAGTTCTACGCCGGCCTTACTCCCCATAGTGAAATCGCCACCGGCTACAGCCAGGGCGGCCAGCTGGTTTTGGGGGGACTGTGCCGCCACACCCAAGGCAGCACCAGCTACGGGGCCCAGGTCTGGGCCAACTATCGCCGCGACGAGCTGCAATACTACCTCGGTGGCATGGTGCGAAAGAAATTCGGCCCACTGTCGCAAGTGGCGGACCTGGCCCTGAACCTGGCCCAAGCCGCGCCCGAAAAAATCAGGTTGCGCACCGTTTACCGGCTTTCATCCCGGGCGGCCGTGCACCTGCAGTATCGCTACGCAGGCCAATTCACACGGAATCCTTACACCTGGATGGCTGCAGACACCACCTTCGCCCCCCGCCAGGTGGTATCGGCCGGCGGCCGGGTAGCACTGGCGGACCGGGTGCAATTGCACCTCAGCCTGAGCCAACGCCTGGGTAGCAGTCAGGCCCAATACCTGCTGGCCGACGTATCGTGGGGCGGGCTGGCGCTGGCCTGGCGGATGAACACCCAATCGCTGTACGAGGGCAACTACGCCCAGCTCAGCGCGCGGACGAGTATCCGGGGCAAATTGCAGGTAGGGGGCAGCCTGGGGGCCGGGACCTATTCCCGCTTCGATGACAATTCCCCGGCCGTGACCGACATGGTTGACCAGAACAGGGCGGCCACCGAGGAATCGACCCTGGCTGCAACGGCCTGGGTGCAGCGCACCGGCGCCGGCCGGCTGGGATACCGGCTGTTCACCCAGTATACCCGCAATCGTTTCTTCAAAACTGACGGTCGAGTGGGTTTGCAGGTGACTTATGCCTTCTAGGATTACCCTGTTAACACTTTTATTGGTGGCCGGCGCAGTATCCAACCTGGCCGCAGCGCAGGAAACCGCCGACCGGATTATCTTCCCCCACGGCTTCCACGTAGAGGATATGGGGGTGGAGTGCACCGACTGCCACGCGGCGGTGACCACCAGTACCGCTCTGTCCCACAATATTCTCCCTAACATGGATTTCTGCCTGGACTGCCACGATGGGGATACCGCCCCGGAGGAATGCGAACTGTGCCATACCCAGCCGGATGACGCCGGCACCTATAGTTGGGTGCCCACCGTCGGCCTGCAGTTCCCGCACAGTACTCACTTAGCCCAGGGTGTGGACTGCGAAAAGTGCCATTCCGGTAAGGCTGGGGCTGAGGCCCTGGCGCCCCGGATACTCCCCGCCATGGGCCTGTGCCTGGACTGCCACGATACTCCCATAACGGATTCCGGTTGCCTTATCTGCCATGCCTCTCTCGAGGGCAAGCGCCCCGCCAATCACGGCCCGGACTGGCGCGAGGTCCACGGGCTGTGGGCCGGCGGCGCAGGGTATAATGACTGCAGTATGTGCCACCAGGAAACCGATTGCGAGGCTTGCCACGCCCAGGCCCAGCTGGAAAAACAGGTCCACCCGGCCAACTATGAGTTCCTGCATGCCGGCGACTATCTGAGCTTCGAGAAAGAGTGCAGCACCTGCCACCAGCAGCCCCGGGAGTGCATGAGCTGCCATCTGGCCCGGGGCGTGATGCCCCTCAGCCATAACAGCTGGGGCTGGGCGAACGTGACCCCTGGCGACGGCGGCTTCCATGCTGAAGAGGCCCTGGATAAACCCGATTATTGCCAGGTCTGCCATGAACCGGGCGCCGATTACACCTGTCAGAAGTGTCATGGTAACTAAACGCCTGCTGCTCTGCCTGTGGGCGGCAATGCTGGCCGCGTTCGTCGGCTGTTCCGAGCCGGCCGAGGATACCAGCCCCCACCCCACCGGCTGGATGGAGGGCCACCAGGCCCGGGTGCGGGCCGTCAATTATGATTTCACTTCCTGCGGCCAGTGCCACGGCACAGACCTGGCCGGTGGTGACGCCGCCGAGGGTTGCAGCCGTGAGTCCTGCCATATCGCCGATGCCGGTGTCTACGCCTGCGACAACTGCCACGGCTTTACGGACAGCGACCCATTCGAGAACCTGGCAGGGGATACATCCCCCGACACACTTACCGTCGGCGTGCACACCAGTCATTACACCGGCGCTCACGATCTGACCAGCAACGTGACCTGCGCCTCCTGCCACATAGTGCCCGATTCGGTTTGGGCCGAAGGCCACATCGATACCAGCGCCCACGCGGAGGTGACCTTCGGCACCTTGGGGAAGGATTCGGTGGTAGTGGGCACCGACACCAGTTGGAACCGCATCACCGGCGCCTGCTCGGTCATCTACTGCCACGGCAACTTCGCCTATGAGAGAGCCGATTCAACCGGGATATTCGTCACCGGTAATAATCTCACAATGACCTGGACGGCGCCCGTTGCGGGAAACCTGTGCGGCACCTGCCACGGCCTGCCACCTA
>CBDVAP010000068.1:0-14718 GCA_965372015.1 uncultured bacterium
CGACGGGTAATCTCCACATCGGTATATTCAATGGGAAGTTTGGATTTGTCATTGTGGATCGTGAGGGTCACTTCACACATGCCGGAGGGTTTGTGGCCCCGGCTGCCGTTGAAGATGACCTCCTCCATGCGTGTGCTGCGCAGGACGCTCAGTTTCTGTTCTCCCAGCACCCAGCGCAGGGCATCCACGATATTGGTCTTGCCGCACCCGTTAGGCCCGACCACACCGGTGATGCCTTCACCGAAAGTCATGCGGGTCTTCTTGCCGAAAGACTTGAATCCGTTTAGGGATAGATTGGAAATATACATGCAGGATTAATTCTCTATCCGGCGCCTTATAGTGCCGGGGAACGACCATCTCGGCAATTCTCCAAATTGGCTGCGCTGGGAGAGGTTTAATTTGGCGCTAACGGCGCGGGCAAGCAATGCGAATCGCGGTGCTCCCCGGAAACTACTGAGCTGGAATAGGGGATCGATGTATACCCGGAATAGGTGGCGCGTAATTACCGGGGCTTGCGCGAGCCAAACATCACGATACTTAGATAGAAACCTTCATATCTGGGAAACAGGTCCTTGGCGAGCAACGGCAGAGTGCCGCGGTATCCACCCTCGACCCGGTATACGAGGGTCCCGGTATAAATGGAACCGCCGAAACCGGCCTGCAGGTAGGGTGTCCAGCGCAGGGAAAACTCTCGATACTGGTTTCTCCATTTGCCTACCTCCACCACAAAACCGGAACCACCCAGCTGCAGGTTGGTATGCGGGAAGAACCCGCCGGCCATTTTGTCCTGGAACAGGAGTCGATTCCACCCCAAGCCAAGTTCAAGGAAATAGTTCTGCGACGGGTTGCGTTCCACGCGACCGGTATAAGGGTCATAGTAGGGCAGGGCCAAGCCTTCTTCCTCGATATGGATGCCGGTAAGATGATAGAACTGGTTAGTATGGTAAGGATTAGTGCCGCGAGCATAGAAGATGCTCTGGCCGGATGACATGCTGAAACCAATCCCGCCGACCCGGACTTTATCGTCATCCTCAGCCTGCGCCGGCCCCACCAGAAGCGAGCCTAACAGCAGGAGGATAACCAACTTGTTATCCCGGCCCCCGAAACGATTAGCATGTTGCGCTCTCATTTCTCAGGTAAACCCCGGATATTTGCCAATCGCTCCCAGGAATCGGGTCCGGTTACCAGCCGTTCCACGACGCCATCACCTGCCAGCGAGGTGTCGATAATCTCGTCCACGTCCTGCGGGGTCACTCCCAAATACCAGCTGCCCGCCGGATAGATCACGACCGCCACCCCCAATTCGCAGGCATTGAGACAACCTGACTTGTTGGCCCGTATATGGCCTTTAAGCCCCCGCCGGGCCAGACCCTCGGCAAATTTTAGGCGCACCTCCGATCCGCCCTTTTCGGCGCAACAGCCCCTGGGATGGTCCGCGCTGCGCTGGTTGGTGCAGATGAAAATATGTTTTTCGTAGGGCGGGATAGCCATGCCAGCTCAATTCGTGGCCGACTCCGGGATGCTCACAACCACCTTACCCCGCTGCCGCCGATCCTCAAGATAGCGGTGGGCCTGGGCCACATCCTCGAGCGGAAACACCCGATCCACAAACGGCCGGTAGCGGCCCTCCTCAAAGCCCTGCAGGACCGCCCTGAAGGTTTCCAGGTCGCCCATGGTGGACCCCAGATAGCTGAGGTGCTTCCTGAAGGCGTGGCGCAGGTTTATCTCAACCAGGGCGCCGGTGGTACCGCCGCAAAAAACCAACCGGGAGCCCCGGCCCATGGTCCGCACGGCCTGGTCCCAGGTGGCGGCGCCCACATGCTCGAAGACCACCTGCACCTTATCCGGTCTGGCGATCTCCAACACCCGTTTGTGCCAATTATCGGTGTAATGATCAACCACCTCGTAGGCCCCCATGGCCCGGGCGAATTCAGTCTTATCCCCGGCGGCGGTGGCGATTACACGCGCTCCCAGATCAGCGGCGATCTGGATGGCGGCGGCTCCCACTCCGGACGATCCCCCCACCACCAATACCGTCTCCCCGGCCTGCAACGCCGCCCTTTTGACCAGCATCTGGTAGGCGGTGAGAAACACCAGGCCGAACGAGGCTGCCTCCTCGAAGGAGAGGTCTGTTGGCTTAGGGAAGACGTTGGAGAGGGCCAGGGCCACCAGTCCGGCCTGCACCCCATCAGCATCCTCACCCAGAATGCCATAGTCGGGACAAAGGTTCTCCCGGCCTGCCCGACAGGCCGCACACCGGCCGCAAAACAGACCCGGCTGGACCACAACCTCGTCACCGGGGGCCAGGGTGGTTACGCCGGTCCCGACCTCCCGCACAATCCCGGCGCCATCGCTGCCCATGATCAGCGGCAGCGGCACACCCGGCATTCCGCCCCGGACCCACAGGTCAAGGTGATTCAGTGCGGCAGCCTTCATAGCCACCAAAACCTGGCCGGGAGCGATGGGCGGCGCCGGCAACTGTTCAATCCGCAACACATCAGGTCCGCCAGGGCCGTGGATCCGGACCGCCTGCAACTACTGGTCCTCATCAAGGTCTTCGAATTCAGCGTCTATAATCTGATCGTCACGGTAAGGCGGTGGCAAATCCTGGTGGTCCCCCGGCATGATGCGCCTGAAAGTCCGCGATAGGCGTAATACCAGCCAGGAGATAGCCACACCCAGGGCGATGATCAAGAGTGAGCGCAGCATAACCGTCTATTGGCTCCGGGCCGGGTTTAGAAAGCGGGTACCGGTGACCGGCTCACGCACAAACTTGATGATCTCATCCAAGTCGGAGCGCTTATTGACGAAGTCGATATCGTTGGTATTGATGATCAACAACGGACTGCGGTCGTAACGGAAAAAGTACTCGTTATAGAGCTGGTTCAGGGAGTCGAGATATTTCCAGTCCATCTTCTGCTCGTAGGTCCGCCCCCGATCTTTGATATTGGCCATCAGGCGGTCGGTATCCGACTGGAGGTAAATCACCAGGTCCGGATAGACAATATCCCGCTCCAGCAGGCTGGCCAGGCGGTCATAGAGCGCCATCTCTTTCTCGCTTAACGTCAAAGAAGCGAACAGGCGATCCTTCATGAACATGTAATCGGTGACCAGCAGCGGCGCAAACAGGTCCAGCTGCTGCAAGTCCTGTTGCTGTCGGTAGCGGGAAAGCAGGAACCAGAGTTGGGTCTGGAAGGCGTAGACCTCCGGGGCGCGGTAAAAATCTTCCAGGAAAGGGTTCTCATCGAACTCCTCCTCCACCAGGCGAGCCTCCAGCCGCTGGGCGATCAGGCTGGCCAAACTGGTCTTGCCCACGCCAATACTGCCTTCCACCGCCAGTAGAAAGCCTTTCCCTAGCACAGCTGCACTTCTAATGTCCGCTGCAGGACCACCGCTGAGTCATCCCTACAATCGTCCAGCAGCTCAGCGATAGTCCGGCCGGTAACCGGGTCCCGGAAATCCGGCTGAACTTCGGCCAGGGGCAGCAGCACGAACCGGCGTTGATGGTAGCGGGGGTGGGGCAGTGTCAGGCTGGGGGAGGCTGTTATCAACGTGCCATACGCGATCAGATCAATATCGAGAGTGCGGGGGCTCAACGGTTGATGACTGGCGGCTCGTCCCCGCTCCTGCTCAAGATTCTGGCAGCCTATCAGTAGCTCTTTGGGTGGTAAGTCCGTTTCCAGAACCAGCACCTGGTTCAGATAGTCTTCCTGCCGGGCGGGAACCTCCACCGGTGCTGTTTCGTAAATGGAGCTGGCGGACACCAATGTGATCCCCCCGGTGGCGGCCAATCGGCGGGCGGCAGCTTCTAAGTGGGCCGCCCTATCACCCAGGTTGCTGCCCAGGCTGAGTATCGCTCGCTCACTCATCCAGCACCTGCGCCCGCCGCCGAGTCAGCTCCACCTCAACGGTATCGAATATACCCTCTACCGCGGCGGACGGCTTACGCAAGCGTACGGTGATCTCCTCGGCGGGGAATTGCTCGAACAGGGCTTTCAAGATCAGCCAGACCGCCCCCTCGATGAGCCGGCAGTTGGTGCTGGTGAACGCCAGGGCGGTGGCATGATATACGGCGTTATAGTCGATGGTATGATCCAGCGAATCCTCCCGGGCGGCCCGGTCCAGGTCAGCACGAATTTCCACGTCAATATAGAACCGCTGCCCCAGTTCTACTTCCTGGGGCCGAGCGCCATGGTTGGCGAACAGGGCAATATTATCCAGGCGGATGACGTCCATCGGTAGTAGTACGACCCTATCCAGCGCAGGCTACCGGTGACAGCCCAGTGCTACCAGGCGGCACACCGAAAAGCGGCCGGGATTGGAACCTACTTTAATATTGAATTTAAGTTAGCCGGGAAGGAAGGGACCAATATTTCCACCCCGGCTGGCGGCCAAGGGGCAAGGATGGTTCTGCCAGCGGTAGTCAGCGGCCTGGAATCTGATCACTACAGGACTGACATTTTCCTCAGTGATCGAACCAGGGCAGGCGGGGAAAGGCGCGCGGGATACCTCGTTTGCGTTTAAAACCCGTGCCCTTCATTTCACGCCTGGTCTTACGGTCACCGAGCCGCCGCTTCAACTGGCCCATGAAGTGTTCGTCGAAAGTGGCATATTTGGCCAGCTGGACCTCGGTCAGTACATCCTCAACGGCATTCATATGCTTACGCCGCAGCTCCAGGCGGGCCAGGTCGAGCCGGTGCAGCTCATCTATAAACTTTTTTGTATTGCGGCGGGAAACTTTGCCGCTTTCGATTTTTTTCACGAATTCCTGGTGCAACTCGCGGCGCTGCTCCCTGATTTTCTGCATCTCATCCCGGTGAGCCCGCGTCCGGGGGAAGAACTTTTCGGCCTGTTCTTCAGTGAGTTCCAGGTATTCGGTCAGCTTCCACATGCGCACCATGCTGGCCTGGCGGGGACTGTGTCGCGGCCCGGGTCCGCCCTGTTGACCGGGGTGCATCATGGGTTCCATCGGGGGCGGAGTTTCGGCTTCCTCCTGCCACCAGGCCAGGACGGCATCGTTCCCATCGGCAGCTGGCCACCCGAGTTCCTCCACAGTCTGGGCCGCCAGGGTCATCCAACCCAGCAGCAGCAAGAGCCCTATCCTGATAAATGATTGATTGAAAGCTGTATTCATTTTCATTTTGTCAACCTTTCAAATTGATCGATTGCAGCAGTTCAGCGCCGGTCTCCAATTCCAGAACCGCATCCAGTAAGAAGTCCAAATCTTCTATCTCCATGAGGCTGCCCAGGTATAGTTCCCAGGCCAACTCTAGTTCTTCGTCATCGAGGACCAGATCCTCGCCGGCCTGGCTGACTAAGTATTCCTGCCAAAGGTCCTCCTGGCGCTGCTCCTGGAGGGTGGAGAATGAGAGTAGGAAGAGCAATCCCAGACTGACCGCTGAACCCAATGATGACACTATGGCCCGCCGCCGGCCGCGCCGCCGAAGCTCCTGCCGTACACTTAGCAGAAACATGCCACCAGCGGAGAAATCCGGTTCACCGGGTCCACGTTCAGACATCCTTGAGCATCCCTTTCAGCTTCTTGCGGGCCGTATGAAAAGCCACCTTAACCACGTTTCCCGTCGTTCCCAGGATCTGAGCCGTATTTTTCACGGTCAGCTCCTGCAATCCTCTTAGGATCACCACTTTACGCTCCTGGGACGATAACCGCGGTAAGGCGGCCAGCAGTGCCCGGCGCCGCCGGCTGGAATCGTCATCGGCAGCATACTCAGCCGGAGCGGGATATTCCCCCAAGGGGAGCCATTCCCGCAACCGCTGCCGGCGATAATGGGAGTTGACGATGTTGACGGCGATGCGGTACAGCCAGGTAGCCAGTTGGCTCTCACCCCGGAAGCGATACAGGTTCTTATAGGCCTTGATAAAAACTTCCTGAGCCAGGTCATCGCTGTCCTCCACATTTCCCGTAGAGCGAAATATGAACCGCCTGATCTGTTCCTGGTACTTCAGTACCAGTTGATCGAATGCTCCTTGGTCGCCACCAAGGAAGCGGGCGATAAGCGTTCTGTCGTCTGACATACATAGCACCCTTTAGACGCCGGGTGTGGGGGAAAGTTAACGGAATACTGGCCCCTAATTTTCCATACTCTGTAATTGACTCTACTCGCTCCCAATTTTACCTTACTTGATGCCATTCGTACCACTTTTACCATCACCAGTGCTCACATGGATCGTTTTCCTGGGAGCGATTCTGGTTTTATTGGGAATCACGGAATGGATCTCCGCCCGGTTGCAGGTAGGCACCGAAGTCACCCGCCGCACGGTGCATATCATTGTCGGCTTGCTGATTCTCCTGTGCCGCTTCATTTTCGAGGCCCCGCTCTGGCCGCTCGTAACCGGAGTCCTATTCATGGGGATCAACCTGGTGACCCTGCGGATGGAGAAGTTCAAAAGCATGCATGCCACCGAGCGGATCAGTTACGGCACGGTCTATTTCCCCCTGGCTTTCGTGATCCTGGTGGCCCTTTTCTGGGAACGCTCCCCACTGGCCCTGGAGATGGGCATCCTGGTGCTGGCCTTAGCCGATCCTTTGGCGGCCTGGGCAGGCCGGCGCTGGGGTAGGCGTTCATTCGCGTTATGGCAGGACCCCAAAACACTGGCCGGGACAGCTGCCATGTGGGCCGGTTCGTTCCTGCTGATAGGGGCCGGGCTGGTATACCTGGGACCACTCTTTGGCGCGACGGCCATTGATCCGCTCCGACTCCTGCTCACTACGGTGCTGGCCGCGACGGTGGCAACAATCGGCGAGGTCCAGTCCAAACAGGGGTCGGACAACTTGACGGTGCCGTTGGCGGTGGGGCTTTTTATCCAGCTCTTCCTTGACTTACCATCCCAATCATTGGCCTCCTTCCTGCTCTGGGCAGTCGGCTCGGGAGTGGTGCTGGCGCTGGCTTTCCGGGCACGGGCATTGTCAATGAGCGGGTTACTCACCGCCTGGTTGCTGGGCCTTTTCATTTTCCTTTGCGGAGGCTGGATTTGGGTCTGGCCGATGGTGGTTTTTTTCGTGCTGAGTTCAATACTGACGCGCTATAGCCGCCGAGCGTCAGCGTTATCCGAGCAGGTTGGTTTAACCGCTGTACCCCGGACCAATCCCGGACAGCGGGACCTAGTCCAGGTGCTGGCCAACGGCGGGATTCCGTTGCTGGTGGCGCTGGCCTATGGATGGGGGCGGCTGGAGCCGCTTTACCTGGTCTACCTGGCGGCTCTGGCCGGGGCTACTGCTGATACATGGGCCACGGAAATCGGCAGTTGGAGCAGGCGGCCACCTCGCGATATCATCACCCACCGCCCCATACCCCAGGGGACTTCCGGCGGGGTTACCTGGCTGGGCACCACCGGCAGCCTGATGGGAGCGGCCACCCTGGCGGCTGTGGGTTGGGGACTGCAACCGCAGCTACTTTCACCAAGCCGGTGGTTGATTATCACGGCTATCGGCTTTTTCGCGGCCCTGGTCGACAGCCTGCTGGGCGCCACTGTGCAGGCCCGCTACCGGGACCCGGCCACCGGCGAGATCACGGAGGGCCATGCCCTTCACCTGGCTGGCGGTGCGCTCCACAGCGGCTGGAGTTGGCTGGACAATAACATGGTCAACTTGTTGTGCACGGCCGGTGCGGCGCTGGCCGGTCTGGTGTTCTTGATATAAGCGTGTCCAACATGCCTGAATCCCAGCGTACATTTCAGTTCAATCCGGAGCAACAGGCGGCTATTGACCATCCCCTGGCGCCGCTGATGATCGTGGCCGGACCGGGTACTGGCAAGACCGCCACGCTGGTTGGCCGCATCGTGCACATGATCCGGGGACAGGGGCTTTCACCGGGCCAGATTCTGACCCTTACATTCACCGAAAAAGCCGCCGAGGAGATCCAGGGCCGCATCCGGGCCCAGCTGGGGGCCGAATTGGGCCGGGAACCCCTCAGCGCATCAACCTTTCACGCCTTCTGCTATCAGGCGGTACTGGAATTCAAACCGGAATTCCGCACCCGCCGTCTGATGAGCGACGGGGATATACTATTCCTGCTGCGGGAGCGCTACGGGGAACTGCCGGACCTTAATTCGGTGGAACTGAGGCGCGATCCCATCCAGGCCGGCCGGACCTTCCAGCGATTTTTCGCCCGGCTGCGCGACGAATTAATTGCACCGGAGGATTTTAATCGGTTACTGGCCGAGACCGAGGAAGGGCTGCGCTCTGCTGGAAACGATGGCTGGGAGGAACAGCTACGGCAGTTGCGCGATATGTGCTCCGTTTTCCCGTATTACCAGCGCTGGAAAGCGGAGGAGGATTTCATCGATTATGGGGACATGATCACCGAATGCTGGCGATTAATGCAAAGTGAGCCACAGACCCTGGCAACGCTCCAATCGCGCTATCGGACCATTATCGTGGACGAGTTCCAGGACAACAACCACGCCCTCAACCTGTTGGTGGCTGAGCTGGCCCAGCCACACAAAAGTATTACGGTGGTGGGTGACCAGGACCAGTGCATCTACGGTTTCCGCGGAGCCAGCAATTTTAACTTCACCGATTTTCGCCGCCGCTATGGGGACCAACCCGGTTTCCGGGAGCTGGTACTGCAACGGAACTATCGCTCCACCCACCCTATTCTTGACCTGGCTGAGGCGACTATCGGGGCCGAGGCCGGCCGGACAGCCAAGCGGTTGACATCAGACCGGGGCACAGGCCCCCGGCCGGTTCTGGGTGTAGGCCAGAAGGAGCAGCAACTCGAATACCTGACCCAGGATATCCAGAGCTTGGACCGGGATAATGAAACTCCCAGCCCGGTCACAGTGCTGGTACGGAGCCATAGTCATGCGGACCTGGTGGTAGCCGCCTTAAACCGACAAGAGATCCCCACCCGGCACCTTCACGTGAACTTTTTCCGGCTCCCGGCTGTCAGGACAGTACTGGCCTGGTGCGCCGCTGCGGCCGGGAGCGGCAGCCGGGGGATCGGTCTGTATCGAGCGCTGGAATACTGGCTGGAGCGACAACCGGCGCCAGAGGAATTTTCTAAGGTGCGGGAACAGCTGGCCGGTGAGGGGCCGTCGCTTGAAGAACAATCCTCAATTGCCCGGTTTACCACTGTGGTGGCCGACTTACAGCAGTACGCTAAAAAGGCCAATGCCGACGATCTGGTTTGGAAGATCCTGGAAGATAGCAGGATTTACCGGCGCCATTGGCGGGCGGGCTATTTCAGCGACCGCCTGGCAATAGCCAACCTGGGGCTACTTTATGAGCGGGCCGCCGAATTTACGGGTCACCAGACGAAGAATTCACTGGGCCGCTTTTGCAACTACATGGAGGTGATGCGGGAGGCCGGGGCCATCGCGGCCCGGATACCGCCCCTGCCACCCCGGGCCGGGGAGGTGCAGGTGATGACTATCCACCAGGCCAAGGGGCTGGAATTTCCCCGGGTGTACATCCCGTTTCTGGCTGCCAACAGTTTCCCTCTCAACTTCCGGCCAGGCAAGATGATAGAGCAGCCGCCTCCCGGGTGGAGTGAGCGGGAGTTGCCGGAAGGCTGGACCGCCAAAACCGCCCATTACGAGGAAGAGCGGCGCATATTGTATGTGGGCATCACCCGGGCGGAGCAGCAGCTCACTCTGTTGGCGCCACAAAAACGCCGTTCGCGATTCATTCGGGATCTGCCAAGCGAATTTTACGAGGAGATCGAGACCATGGAAGCCACTACCTTGGAGGAGCAATCCCTCCACGACGAGTTATCCACCCAGTTGCGCCGGGAACTCACCCGGGAACTGGCCGGCCGGCACTTCGACCAGGCCCGGGAGCTGGTGGAGGCGTTGCGCCTGGTGAACGAACACCGGCGGGGCCTGACACCCGATTGGGCCAGCTGCCCCCGAGGAGAAGTGCTGCGCCGGAAGCTGGCATCAACCGAACCGGGCGGCCAACCGGGCGAGGGACCGCCCAGCCTGAGCAGCAGCAGCATTTCCACTTATGAAGATTGCCCCCTGAAATATCGTTTCAAACATGTTGATCATATTCCGGATAAAGACGAGAGCCGGCCCTTCCTGGTTGTGGGCCAGATAGTACACGAAGTGCTGGAAGTGTATCACCGGCCGGCCCTGGCCGGTCAGAGGAAGCCTATCCTGGAGATCCTCAAGGAACGCTGGCGGCCGACCCTGTTCACGTTTGAGCAAGAGGCCGGGCAGCACTTCCAGGAAGTTGCTGACATGCTGGCCGCCTACGCCGATCGCATCCCCCCTGATGGGCCACCGGTGGCCGCCGTGGAGCATTGGTTCGAGTTTCCCCTGGCAGGGACCGTGATCAAGGGCAAGATCGACCGTCTGGACATTGACCGGCAGGGGCGCATCCGGCTGATCGACTATAAGACCTCCCGAACGCCGATCTCCAGCAGCAAGGCGGGGCAAGATATGCAGCTGGGATTATACTCCCTATACGTCCAGCAGGCGGACGATGTGGAACTGGGTGGTCATGCGTTGGGACGGTTACCTGACGAGGTCACCCTTTACTACTTGCGGGCAGAGGAGCCCGAGGTCACCATCCATTTTGAGCCGGGGGAGCTCGATGGCCACCGGGAGCGGATCGCGGCAGTGGTGGCGGGTATCCGGCGGGAGCAATTCCCGGTGGCGGAGAGCGATCAACCTTGCCGCAATTGTGATTACAAGGACCTGATCTGCCCCAAGTTTGACCAGAGCGATGACTGACCTGGGCTGATGCAAGGGGTGATAGAGGCAGTTTTGTGAGTACGGTTACAGCATTCACAGCCGAAATGGTGTAACATTCGTCGTGCCGGGTATCGATAGCTATAGAATAAACCGGATTACCAGAAGGGGACAGTCGTGAAGGATAAGGTAATGGCGCTATTGGCGGCAGAGAAACAGCGGTTGGGCGGAATCCCCGATAATTCGCCGGAATTCGAAAACTGGGAAGAAAAATTCTACGATCGCCTGGTTCCGTACCTTCGGGAAGAGTTCCCACGGGGTAGAATCGAAGAAATGCTCAGGGCTTTGCTGTCACCGGACGATTCGGGTGACACAGTGGAAAGGATAATGAATGGGTTCAGGCATCTCTGGGAAGGAGACCGCCGGGCCGGAGAAGAGCGGCGTAATGCCCGCATTAAACATATCGATCTGGAAAGCGGGAAAATGATTTGGTACGACCTGGATGAAACCCAAGCCGGAATTAATCGCCGCACAAGCCGGGATAGAAGAATCGAATAAGCGCTAGCAGGAAAATAGCCCCGGTCCAATAAGACCCTGGAGGGCTCCAGCCGGGGCCGGACAAACCCTACCCTCCGGACCCTGAGCCTACACCCGGGAACTTTCTCGTTGAAAGAGAGTCTTATCCGTAATATCTCATCTCTGAGATTTAATAACAACTAGTAGAATGAGGGTATAAATGGATCAGAAAGATAAACTGAACCTCCTATGGAAGTATCTGCTCCTGGTAGTTATAGTCATCGGAATGACGATGCACCTCCGTAAGCCGCACTACAACCGTGGTCACCACTCTACCTGCGATCATTCGGCCAGCGGGTGCTATATGGACGGCCCGCACATGGGTATAGGGCACGGTTCCATGATCAAGGTGGAGAAACTGGTTACCAATGGTGACACTACCTTGGTCATCTGGGTGAACGGGAAGAAGATCGACAACCCGGAGGAATACCTCAAGGAGCACAAGGGCGGCTTCAAGTCTAAAGGTGGTCACGCAATGCGCTGGAAAGAGGGCCACGGGAAGAAAGAGATTCACATCGAGATGCGTACAGACTCGGATTAATCTCCGGCCTGACCGCATTTCATATGGATGCGGGGGGCTGCTCCTTTACTTTACAGGAAAGTAGTAAGTCCCCTCATTCAATCCGTTCGATCTTCCCCAGAAATTTGTGGGGATCCATCTGCTTGGCTATGAGCTGGGCCAGTAACGCGGCATCCACCTTGGTAACCACATCCCGATCATCGGTAGCCGCCGTCACGTAAACGGTTTTCACCTTCAAGCCGGTGCGGTCGATAGCATAGCCCACCGACAGATAGCCGCCCATGAGCACCTCGTCGATATTATTGCGCCGGCTGGGCAGGGTCAGGTAAAAGGTCAGGTTCCCGGTCCCCTGCCCCTCCAGGTTGAACTGGACCATGTCGCCCGACAAGCGGTAATGCTGGATGTTCTGCATCACTTTGGTGAAGAAACGGATGTTGCCCAGGGCCATCGTAGTGGGAATCAGGCACAGCGCCAGGGCCACCCACAGCGCCGGCAGTGGCAGCTTTCGACTTGGTTGAGTCACGTAATATCCCTTCAAATCAGTTTTAAGTCGAACAGGACTTGGTGGTCAGCGGAAGCTTAAAGCGGGATCATTTGTATTACAAGGTATAGATAGCGTTGGTTGGTTACCCAAGCACTTCCGCCGGCCTGAGAACTCACCCCGGGCACTTTCCCCGCCGTTGGCGGGACAAACGTGTCTCCCCCTCTCCCCGCTTGCAGCGGGACAGGCTTTCAAGAGAGGGGGCCGGGGGGTGAGTTTTCCATCATCCCGTCGTGAACGGCTGGTAGTAGAGAAAATAGCGTCCTGAAGGGTCCAATTTCAACAGCATCGGTGATTAAACTTAGACTTTAATCAATAACCCCCTCAGGCGCTAGAAGAACTTATGCCGGTTATCGATGATCTCGGCCTGGTCCTTAAGGTCGTCCAGCCACTGGTTCCAGGCGGCCTGGATGCGCTGCTCCAGCAGTTGTTGATGGGCCGCCTCCCGCTGAGCCTCATACGCGCTCCAATCCGGTTCGGCCAAATCCACCAGGCGCACCACCGCCTGCCCCCGCTCCAGATTTACAACCGGGCTGACCTCCCCCGGCGCCAGGGTCTTGATCACACCGGTGAGCATGGGGCTGCGCCCTACCCCCGTGAAACTGCCGTTTAAGCTGGAGGTCACGCCACCAAAATAGGTAGCCTCGGGGATGGAGTCAGCCAGGGCCTGCCAACTGCCGGTGGTATCCAACTGGTCTCGCAGATTAGCCATGACCAAGTCCACCTGTTCGGCGGCCGCCTCCTGCTTGAGGGTCCGTTCGAGTTGGGCGCGGACCTCTTCGAAAGGCTGGTAGCCGGCCGGGAGGGCCTCCTTCAGCCGAGCTACCAGGAGGCAATTATCGTTGGCATAGACTTCGGAGATGGCGCCCACCTCAGCCTGGAAGGCGAACCGGATCGCCGAGCGCAGCATACCCACCGGCGGCGGCAGATACTTGTCGGCCTCACTCAACCCGGATGAAATCCGGCTCTCGAGCGCATGCATCTTCAGGGCGGTTTCGAAGGAGGAATCGGCGGCATCGTAGGAGAATATATTGGCCTGGTTGCGTAAATGGTTCAGGCTACCGGGACCAAGCGCCACCTTCAACAGGATATGGCTGGCGTTGACTTGCGGGCCGTCTTCTTGCTCCCGGACCTCGTGTACCTTGATGATGTGAAAACCGAACTGGGTCCGGAGGGGGCCGATCACTTCACCGGGTTGAGCCCCGAAAGCGGCGCTTTCGAATTCCGGGACCATTTGGCCCTTACCGAACCAGCCCAACTCGCCGCCGTTAGGACCCGAGCCGGGATCCTCGGAAAAGTCGAGGGCCAACTGGGCGAAATCCTCCCCCGCTTGAGCCCGGTCACGCAGTTCAACGGCGAGTTCTGATACATCCGCTGAATCGGTGGCAGTGGGAATCTTGGGCCAGTAGACATACTCCAGTATCCGTCTGGCGGGCAGGGCATAATCTTCTCGAGCCCGGCGATAGCGAACCCGCAGATCGTCCTCGTCAACTACCAGCTCTTCTAAAGAGATTTTACTATTGGCCACATATATGAAGTCCACCGTGGCGCGGGCCTGCCGCTCATACCAACTGGCTTTAATTTCCTCTTCGGAGGTAAAGGCCATGGCCCGGATCATCTGGTTCAACTTTTCGCCCGGCAGCAGGTTCGCCAGGTAGGCCTCCACGGGAGCCCATTCGTTGCCCGAGGGATTGTTCAGCGCCTGGAAATAACGGTTGGGGTCGAACTGGCCGTCAGTCTGGAACGCTTCGTTTTGTTGCAGAAAAACCGGTGGATAATTCTGCAGGACGTAAAAGATCTCGTCTCCGGTTATGGCCAGGTCACGCTTCTTGAACTGGGCGATCAGCAGCCGATTGGCAACCAAGTTATCCCAGGCCTGATTTTCCGCCTGATCGAGAAGCCGGTCGGTCAGCTCGCCATACTGGTCCCGGGCCTGCTGGGTCTGGGCCGAGATGGCCCGGCGGAGCTCTTCGGTGGTGATCTGATCGCCGTTGACCGCCCCGACGGCATTCCCGGTTAGGTTCAAGCCAAAAATTTCGTCGATGATATTCGCGCCGCCCACCAGACCACCGATGGACAGACTTATCACGAACAGGGCCAGCAATGTCCAGAGTACGACTTTCTGCCGTTCGCGAATGGAGCTAAGGGTTGCCACTAGCTATTCTCCAATTTTTCTACTAATAAAGCAATTTGAAAGTTAGGGACGAACCGGTTGATTGCCAATTACAGACCATCTTTCGGACAGCCATCAGGACCGGCAAAATGCAGGCCGGGACAAGGGACCGCAGCCCTGACCGACTTACTTACACAGCAAAGGGGAGTCTGTTAAGGCTCCCCTTCAGTGGAGATAGACGGGCTCGAACCGACGACCTCCTGAATGCCATTCAGGCGCTCTCCCAACTGAGCTATATCCCCATCAAAAATC
>CBDVAP010000069.1:0-14659 GCA_965372015.1 uncultured bacterium
GCCGGTCCAGGGCCACCGCGCCCCCGGTCCCATGCTCCTTGAAACCGAATTCCTTCCCCTTGCTCCGTTGCCACGCCTCCCAGCGCCGCTGGGTGAAAAAATAATCCTCCGGCACAGTTTCGATCCCGTGCTCCGCCCCGAACTTTTCCGCTCCATCGCCGGACATGAGCACGTGGGGTGACTTTTCCATCACCAGGCGGGCCAGCTTGATGGGGTTTTTCACATGGCTGACCCCCGCCACCGCCCCGGCGGCCAGGTTGCTGCCGTCCATGATGGAGGCGTCCAACTCGTTATGGCCGTCGGCGTTGAATACGGCCCCCTTACCGGCGTTGAACAGGGGCGAATCCTCCAGCAGGATGATGGCAGCCTGCACCGCGTCCAGGGCCGTGCCGCCGTCACGCAAGATTGCGTAACCGGTTTGTAGGGCGGCAGTCAACTGCTCACGGTAGGTGGCTTCCAACTCCGGGGTCAGGCTCTCCCGGGTGATGGTACCGGCGCCGCCGTGTATCACCAGGCCCCACTCGATCCGGGGACCGGTTTCCGGGGCACAAGCAGTCAATAGAACTAGCGCCAAACCGGTGGCGAGACTAAATCGGCGAATCATACCAACTCCTTTGATCTAAAAATGGACAGCACGAACCGGGTGGCAATCTATAAAAGTTTCTGCTATCCGGCCAAGTGCCGGTTCCACCGAATGGGCTTTCCCGATCGGTTCGGTGTGGGCATTAAGAAATCCATGTTGTACCTGGAACTATTCTGCTTAAAATCGAATCCTATGAAACTCTACCTGAAGCCACTAAGCCAAACCGCCCGGGAGCTGTATTCCTATCACGGCCATTACCATCCCGGTGACGCCGGCCTGGACCTGTTCGTCCTGGAGGAGCAGACCTTCATGCCCGGTGAGACCGCCCTGATTCACCTGGGGATCCAGTGCCAGCCGGACGACGGCCGGGCTTACCTGCTATTGCCCCGCTCCTCCATCTCCAAGACCCCCCTGCGCATGTCCAACTCCATCGGCCTGATCGACGGTGGTTACCGGGGTGAGATCATGGCCGCCTGCGACCATATCAAGAGCCAGCCGTTCACCGTTCGCCGCGGCGACCGACTGTTCCAACTGGTGGCCATGGACGGCTCACCCATCGAATACGAGTTGCGGGATGACCTGTCGGCGACCAGCCGTGGCGGCGGCGGTTTCGGTAGCACCGGCCAGTAGAAGTGCCTTTCTAGCACTCTAACCCTTAGAGTGCTAATTTTTCTACCATCCTCCCAAATATTATAAATAAATTTGGTGCTGCCTGAAAGCGGACTTTAGTCCTCGACAGGTGGCTTTCCCCGCATATAAAAGGGTTGAACAGGGAATTCAGGAATGCTAATTAAAGGAGATCACAGATGAAATTAAAGCCTCTGCATGATCGCGTCGTTATCAAGGCGGACGAATCGGAGGAAGTAACCAAGGGTGGAATCTACCTGCCGGATACCGCTAAAGAAAAGCCCCAACGAGGTGAAGTGGTGGCGGTGGGTCCGGGCAAGACCGAGGACGGAAAACTGGTCGCGCCGCAGGTCAAGAAAGGCGACAAGGTGTTGTACGGTAAGTATTCCGGCACCGAAGTCACTATCGATGATACTGAGTATCTCATCGTCCGTGAGAGCGATATTCTCGCAATCCTATAACCAGGCGGATTGAACCCCCTCTAAGGAAGGAAATAATTCCATGTCAAAGATTCTGGTTTACGATGCTGAAGCCCGGCGGAACCTCAAATCCGGGGTTGACAAGCTGGCCGCGGCAGTCAAGGTGACCTTGGGCCCCAAGGGCCGCAATGTAGTAATCGATAAGAAGTTCGGCGCCCCCACCATCACCAAGGATGGTGTTACGGTCGCCAAGGAGATCGAACTGGAGGACCCCTTCGAGAATATGGGTGCCCAGATGGTGCGCGAGGTAGCCTCCAAGACCTCCGATCTGGCCGGTGACGGTACCACCACCGCCACAGTCCTGGCCCAGGCGATCATTAACGAAGGGCTCAAAAACGTCACGGCTGGCGCCAATCCCATGGATTTAAAGCGGGGCGTGGATTGGGCCGTCACCAAGGTGGTGGAGTCCCTCAAAAAGCAGAGCCGCGAAGTGGGTGGTAAAGAGGAAATCGCCCAGGTGGGCACCATCTCAGCCAACGGCGACAATGAGATCGGCAACAAAATTGCCGACGCCATGGAAAAGGTGGGCAATGACGGCGTCATCACCGTGGAAGAAGGCAAAACCACTTCCATGGAGCTGGATGTGGTTGAGGGCATGCAGTTCGACCGTGGGTACCTGTCCCCCTACTTCGTCACCGACCCCCAGGAGATGGAGGCCCAGCTGGAGGATGCCTATATCCTGATCCACGAAAAGAAGATCAGTGCCATGAAGGACCTGCTCCCCATCTTGGAGAAGCAGGCCCAGACCGGCAAGCCTATGCTGATCATCGCCGAGGACGTGGACGGCGAGGCCTTGGCCACCCTGGTGGTCAATAAGTTGCGCGGCTCTCTTAAAGTGGCCGCCGTAAAAGCCCCCGGCTTCGGCGACCGCCGCAAGGCCATGCTGCAGGACATCGCCACATTGACCGGTGGTCTGGTGATCTCCGAGGAACAGGGCTACAAGCTGGAAAACGCCACCCTGGCCTACCTGGGCACGGCCAAGCGCATCACCATTGATAAGGATGACACCACTATTATAAAGGGTGATGATAGTACCAAAGATGACATCATGGCCCGCATCAACGAGATCCAGGTGCAGATCGATAAAACCACGTCCGATTACGACGAGGAGAAGTTGCGCGAGCGGCTGGCCAAGCTCTCCGGCGGCGTGGCCGTGCTGAGCGTAGGCGCCTCCACCGAGGTGGAGATGAAGGAGAAGAAGGCCCGCGTTGAGGACGCCTTGCATGCCACCCGGGCGGCGGTGGAAGAGGGGATCATCCCCGGCGGCGGCGTGTCCCTGGTGCGCGCCATCAAGGCCATCGACACCGGCAAGTTGGATAACGCCGATCAGAAGACTGGCGCCGAGATCCTCAAGAAAGCCCTGGAATATCCTTTGCGCCAGATCGTGGAGAACGCCGGCCATGAAGGGGCGGTGGTCTTCAGCAAGGTCCAGAGCAAGAAGGACGATTATGGCTTCGACGCTCAGGAGGAAGAGTACGGCCAGATGTTCGCTATGGGCATCATCGATCCCACCAAGGTGACCCGGATAGCAGTGGAGAACGCGGCCAGTGTGGCTAGCCTGCTGATCACTACCGAGACACTGATCGCCGATAAGAAAGAAGAGGAAAAGGCCCCGCCCATGCCTCCGGGCGGCATGGAAGGCATGTACTAAACCCCGCCGATAGCGGGGAAACCTCAGCCTTTAAGGCAGAAACTAAGGCCGGTCCTGATTTTTTCGGGGCCGGCCTTTTTTGTTTTGGAGGAGGTAAGGTCCGTAGGTTCTCAGAGCATTTTGGGGAGTTAGCGTTCATAGAAAAGGATAGTTGGATTGATAGTTAAAAGCTGCTTATTTTCCTAGTGCCAAATTCCAATCATAAACTATTGAGGGGAGCATGCCAGTAACCCGGAAGCAACTAGCCGCCTCTATTCTTTTTCTACTTTTGAATACAAGCATGATTTCTGCACAGAAGGTGACCGTTGCGGTTGTTGATCTTGAGGGTATTGGCATCTCCCAAGTCGAAGCAGTGGCCCTTTCTAATCGACTCAGGAATGAATTATTTCGTCTTGGCATCTTTAAGGTAGTTGATAGAGGTTTGATGCAGAATATTCTTGAGGAGCAAAATCTTCAACAAACAGGGTGCACCTCCAATGAATGCTTGGTTGAATTAGGAAGACTGCTCGGTGTCCAACAAATGATCGGGGGCAGTATTAGCAAGATTGAAAATATGTTTTCTGTCTCAACTAGGGTTGTGGATGTTGAAACTGGTGAGGTAATAAGCGTCTCGGACTATGATAGGGAAGCCGGTTTAAGCGAGATTCTGACAAATGGAATGAAAGAAGTGGCCCAGTCTTTGTCTGGTTCGGCTGATGAACCCGTTGCTAATCTGGTAGAGAGAGAAGAGTCGAAGCCGGTAGTAAGATCACCCGACCAGAGCTTAAAACGGTTTGCATTGGCCTATGGTTTGCTCAGCTATAAGGAGTTTTGGGATGAAGACCAATCTCGGGAGGGTTCATTTTTATTATTATCATTTCGGACAAGAAGAGCATTTGGATCAAGGTTCCCGATAAGGCCAGTGCTAACGACCTACTTCGATTTAGACACTGATAATTTGTTTATGTATTTACTTGAGGGCTCTTACTCTTTCGAAAGACGTATACTCCGCTATACAGTTCTACTTGGTGGCGGCTTGGTGCCAGGAAATAGCCATCTCTCGGGGGGCTCATTTAGTTTTCAGATTGAATTGATGCGTGGTCTCCCACTAATGATTGAGTGGCGTAGTATTGAGGGGTATCTAACTACTCTCGGAATTGGATTTGGACTTTAGGAAATAGACCGTTAGTCGAAATACCCGGCGCCTTAATCCCTAATAGTGGAATTGGCATGCCCCCTACGTTGGCCAGCTCTCAAGGTATAGGAAGCTAGAGCCTGGGCTAGCTCCACCGTCAATTTCCCTAGAACCATCCAACACCATCTGAGAATACACTTGTATCAATGGAACAATTGTGGTACTTTCATGGTAAATATATGGAACAATATTGGGGGGTGAGATGTCAACACAAGGTCTTAGAGCTTTCGATACCGTCGCAGGGCAAGATTATCTTGGTTTTTATGAGGGTGACTCTCTAAAGTACAACGCGGTTATCGGTGGGCTGCGATTTACTCGTGACGATGTGGCAAAAGCGACGAGAATTTCTTCTGGTTCGATCCGCTATGATCAAAAGATGCCCAAAGTGTTGCAAGATCGAATCGAAGAATGGGCTGTACTCCTGAATATTGTCGCCGAACATTTTAACGGCGATCGCCGGAGGACCTACACTTGGTTTACTACCTCCAATCCTTTATTGGGTGATATGACGCCTCGAGACATGATACGATTTGGTAGATATCAAAAGCTACGCAAATTCATTCTAAACGCCATAGCAGAAAACAAACGCTAGTTATTTAGTGACTCCTAGGCGCAGTCTACGCAGGAGACCTTCAAAGCGTTCATCTAGGCAACCTCCCTCTGAACTTACACTGCTTGATCAATTCTCAAAAAAGGATATCCACGACTGGAAAACCTATCAGGATGGTCTCCTGAGATTTCATTGGGACTACTATAGTAACCTTGCCTATCAAAGGTCCAAAGTAGTAGATCAGATTCGGGACTCCTTACTGGAAGTAATAGACGGGCCATTCAAATTTTCTGGGTGGCAAAGGATAGTGAGAGCAAAGTATCTACTGAATCCTCTTTCATCAGAAGGAAGTATGGCTGATCCTGCTGGTGGAAGGTTTAATTACGGTGATATCAACCCAACACATTTTCCACCGTTTCCAGGTTTCTACATTGCAGTAGATAAAAAGACAGCTCTTCAAGAGACTTTTGGTGAAGGCAGTAGCTCAAAAAAAGCATTAGATGCCGCATTGACAGATTCAACTTCAATTTCATGCTTTTCGTTAAGCGGAGCTATTTGCTCAATTATCGACCTTAGAGATCAGCAGAAGCTTGATGGCTTCATTGATTGTATAAAAGACTTCACGCTCCCAGAAGCCCTCATTGAAGCAGCTAAGGCGATCGATTGGCCTGCTGGGGTGGTTGTAGATTTAAGTCGCCTTATGGGGAGTCTACTCGCTCCGAATTGGCGACTTTGGCCGATGCAGTTTGATGTGCCGCATCCATGCCAAATTTTCGGCCAGATTGTCGAGCAGTGCGGAATCGAAGGCATTGTCTATCCATCCAAATTCAGTGGGAAAGATTGTCTTGTTATTTATTATCAGAATTTCGATGAAGAAAATGGTTCTTATGTGCAACTGGATGATGAAGTCCCTACCGAAACAGAAATTCAAAGAGTGGATGCTAAGACATGGCGTCGAATGCATACAGTGACGGAATAGGATTAAGATCACTGATGAAGGCATATCTCCTCTGCATAGATTCTGCCATTTACATCCGAATATCTATCATGGATTCTGGTATTAAAAAGGGTAAAGTCCCAAAAGAGCCACTAAATGTTGACCCCTTACTTTACCCATTCGCAGTAAAATGATACCAACCAAAGACCCGCACGAATCCCGGCCAGGCAGACTCTACAGCCTGGGTGAAGAGATCGCCAATAGCCTGAGCCACGGCCTGGGAGCTGCGCTCAGTGTGGCCGGACTGGTGGTGCTGGTAGTGCTAGCCGCCAGGCTGGGCGATCCCTGGCGGGTAACGAGTTTTGCCATTTACGGCAGTACTCTCATCATCCTGTACCTGGCCTCGAGCCTGTACCACGGCATTCAAAATCAACGGGTCAAGCGGGTGCTGCAAACTATCGATCATGCCGGCATTTATCTCCTGATTGCCGGTACCTATACCCCGATTTTGTTGGTAAGTATGCGGGGAGCATGGGGCTGGGCCCTGTTCGGTGTTATCTGGGGATTGGCCCTTATGGGGGTGGTATTACAATCTCTCTCTTTCAAACACCTGCGCCGGGTTGAACTCTTCACCTACCTTATGATGGGCTGGCTGTGCGTCATCGCCTGGCGAGAGCTGTCCGCCAGCATTTCCTCCGCTGGCCTGATATGGATAGCCGTCGGCGGCGCCTTCTATACCACCGGTGTCATCTTCTATGTCTGGCACAAACTGCCCTATCACCACGCCGTCTGGCATCTCTTCGTCTTAGCGGGCAGCGCCAGCCACTTTTTCGCCATGCTCTTTCATGTCCTGCCGGAGGCGTGATGGCCCAATTGGCGGTCGGCCCTCTCACCGGTTATCAAATCGAGGGGGCGTTCAATTCTATTTCCTTGGCCAACATTTGCTCCAGCTGCACCAATCGGCGGCCGATGACCGAGGCCAGGCGGGAAATCACCACGGCACTGATGTGCTCATCTTCCTCGCACACTGCCCGTAGCTCTTTCCCGGGAATACGAAGCAACTCGGTGCTCTCGACGGCATAGGCGGACATGGTAAGTTCATGGGGGGGGATCAGGGCCGACCAACCGATCAGATCGCCAGCCCGTCTGACGTCGATGTCGATCTCCTTCTCGCTCAACAAGATGGTAACCGGAAGGCACAGTTTGATGGCGCCCTTGCTCACAACATAAAGGTCTTGGGCTGCTCCGCCTTTTTCAAATATCCGCTCGCCGTCCGCTACCGTCACCACTTCGGAAATGGCTTCGATACTATTCATGCAGTGGGTTTCGAGTCCCTTGAAAATAGCGCAACTTGAGAGTATCTTGCTTTTAGACATCGGTGTCTCCCTCGTGTTAGTGTTTAGCGCTTAAGGCTCATCAGGTAACCGGTCAGCGCTTCAGCGTCCTCGATGGTTAAGTCTTCCGTGGGCATATCATTCTCATAGAATTTTTGCGGGTCCAGCAACCACTGGAAGATCCAGCCGGGCTTCAGACGTTCTCCCACACCGTCCAGCGCCGGCCCGTCATCACCACCCTCACCGGCTATGCTGTGGCACTCGGCACACTCATATTCGGTCTCATAAATGTCCTGCCCCTGACTAATCAGCTCTTCGGATGGCGGCCGGCCGTCAAAGGGGTCCTCGGGTACCCGGTCATCCTGCCAGGCTAAGTCTATGTAGTCCGTAATCAGCCGGATCTCATCGGCATTCATCCCAAACCACGGCATCCTGCTTTCCATCAGTGGTCTGATCAAATGAGGCGTATTCAGATAGCCGGCCAACCACTCTTTTTGCACCTTGTCGCCCTCGAAAGAAAGTTCGGTGGCCATACGGCCATATTGCCCATATAAGGAGTGGCAAGTTAGGCATTGATAGCGCTTGATAACCTGTCCCACGTCGCCGGCCGGCAATGCCTGCCGGAAGGCCACCGAAACCTCCGCCATCCGGGCCTTCATGGTAAAAGGACTCTCGGAGAAACTCATCAGTGCCACGATCACCGCTGTGATCTCGTCAGGATCGAAATTAAAGGATGGCATGATCATGTTTTCGCCGAAGGCCCGCGGCCTGTCCAGCTTTATGCGTAGGAAGTCTCGAAGTCCCAGCCCCTCCTGATGTTCAACCTGGCCCCATTCCAGGTGATGCTTGCCCCAGTCTCCCACATCACTCAGCTCCGGACCGATCTTCATCAGCGTCCTTGCTCCGGCCACGGCGTGGCAATTGAAGCACACCAGTTCCTCGACTAGTGCTTTCCCTGCCGCGATCAGGTCTTCACTTTTTAGATGCGCTTCAAACCCATCATCCACCGGGGTCGAATCGGGCCGATCATTTTTCGCTGAGAATGAGTTTATCAGGTAATCCGCCAAAGCGTAGGCCTGGCTGTTGGTGAAGCCATAGCTGGGCATGGCCGTCGCCGGCTGAAAATGGCTGGGGTTCCGGAGCCAACTTGCCAGCCAATCCCGTTTTACCTTATCACCTAGGCGGCTCAAAGCCGGTGCGGATATGCCTTCAAACCCGCCACTCTCATGTACCGCGTGACAGTCCTCGCAGGCGGATTTCTTGAAGAGCCGCTCACCCTCGGCCGGATCAGACCGGCCCACCGGTATTCTTTCCCCATCCCGCGGTTCTGCCTCCCCGACCAGGGTCATTAGATAGGCGGTGATCGAGAGGGCTTCACTTTCCTCAAGGTCATAGCCCGGCATCAAGGTGTGTTCCAGATAAGCCTGAGGGTTCAATAACCAGGCCTGGAGCCACCGGGACTGAACCTTGCGTCCGATGGTATCCAGGTTCGGTGCGATGCGCTCCCTTTCGGGCAGCTGCTTGATCTCGTGGCAGGCGAAGCACGCTGCCCGGTCTATAATTTCCAGGCCCCGGTTAAGAACGGGCACACCGGACACGTTGCTATAGGCATGGCAACGGGTGCAGCGACTCTGGATCCATACACCCGTCAGTAAGGGCCGCATGGCATGTTCATCAAACCCGTGAGCAGCCTCCACGGAAGTTCCATAGCCGTTGCCGTCGTGGCAGACCGCACAGCCAATCTCGTCAATGGGATGCGTCGCCAGGATTTTCTTCGGGTGAGTGCCAAACGGCTGTTCCTCACCGGCAAATCGCGGGTCGGCGTAGGAAAGGTGACAGGTGGTACAGCGATCGACTATGCCGTACTCGGTGTTATAGACCTGTTCAATCTTTGGGGTGGTGGCTTCAATTTGCTCGGCCCGGTTCGCATCCGGCTCCATGTTCGCTAATTTGCGGTAATACTCCTGTTGATATCCTTTCCACTCGGGCGTGACCTCCAGGTACAACGCATAGGCGCTTAAACCAAGCAAGGCCAGGGCGATGAATGCGAAGTATATCTTAGCCATCAATTATTGCCATATCAAATATTAAACCAGGGTGTGACCAGTATATATTTGACGTCAAAGAGTAGTCGCAGGACAATCTTGATTGGAACCAGCATCATCAAAAGCAACAAGCCCATGGTGATGGCATAGCGCACCGGCCCCAGGTATCGGATCCATTGCTTCAAGTATATATAGGGGAGGGCGAAGCCTAAGGAAAAGTATAGCAGCATCCCGGATAGGCCGGCCCAGGCCGGGAGGTTGCGGGATACGCCGGAGGACACTCTTTCCGTGGTCCAGGTTTCCCAGGGCCAAAACCAGGCCCAGTTTGGGCCGCGGAAGATCACCCCGATACTTATCAGGAGGAACCACAGGAACAGTCCGAAGGCAAAGATGCTGACCGCAAACTTCCGCTCGGAAAAGGAATAGTACCCCGTGCCGGCGCGATTGGGATCGATATAGGGGATGGCCATCAAACCGAATATGATTATCGAGGGTATCATAACGCCGCCGATCCAGGGATCGAAATAGACCAGTAATTCCTGGAGGCCGGCAAAATACCAGGGGGCCTTGGCCGGATTGGGCGTTTCCGTGGGGTTGGCCAGTTCTTCCAGCGGTGCATTAAATACAATCGAAACTGCCAGCAGCAAGGCGATCACCGTCAAGGCCATCAAAAACTCTCGTTTAAGCAACTCCGGCCATACCGGTACCTCCTCCTCGGTTATGTCGCGAACCTTGGAAAGGGTCTCCCCGCGAACCAGCGCCAGCACCCGGTAAGGGCGCCCTGCACCGGATTTGTCCTCAGGAATCTTGGTTATCATTATGCTCCTCTCCAGTCAAGGTACGGTTTTGGGCGGAGATGCCGCCATCCTTCCGCACCCGCCATAAATGGACGATTATGAATATCGAGGCCACCAGCGGCAGGGCGACGCAATGCAGTACATAAAACCTGAGCAGTGCGCTTTGGCCCACGATCGTGCCCCCCAGCAGGGCGAAGCGAACATCGTTGTCGATGGTGGCGCCGAGGACATCGGCAAACGGCCCCCCATGGCCGATAAAGGGCGCCGAGCGGGCCATGTTGGTCCCCACCGTGATCGCCCAGAAGGCCAGCTGGTCCCAGGGCAATAGGTAACCGGTGAAGCTCAAAACCAGGGTGAGGACCAGCAGCATTACGCCAATTACCCAGTTGAATTCGCGGGGCGGCCGGTAGGACCCTGTGAAAAATACGCGGGCCATATGCAGGATTACCAGCAGCACCATCAGGTGGGCGGCCCAGCGGTGCATGTTTCGCAATACCCTGCCGAAGGGTACCACGTGGAGCAGGTCCTGCATATCCCAATAGGCTCGCTCTACCGTGGGTGTATAGTAGAACATCAGGAACACGCCGGTGCCCGCCAGAATAATGAACAGCAGGAAGGCCGTACCACCCAGTCCAAAGGTGAAAGTAAACCTTATACCGATTTTTTTAACGAAGGTGGGGTGGAGGTGCAGGAATACATTCGAGAGCACCGCCAGGATACGGTTTCGGCTGGTATCCGGCTTCCCATGCCTGATGATGGAGCGGTACAACTGCGATCGAGTACCCGCTTTGTCAATCTTTTGGGGTGGGTCATCGCTCATGGTGTTCCTCAGATGGCAGGTTGTTCATACTTTGAGCAGGAAGGCCCTTTTCTCCCGCTGGCCGGTTTTACTCGCCTCCTGGACCGTGTCCACCACGATGTTGCCGGCCAGATCGAGCGAAACTCCGACCCTGGGCAGCGGCCCCGGCGCCGGTCCGCCGATCACGTCGCCGTTCACGTCGAAGAAACTACCATGGCAGGGGCACTTGAAGACCGACTCACTGTTGAACCAGGCCACGGCGCAACCCAGGTGCGGACAGGTGGACTTCATGACATATATGCTTTTTTGCTGCCTGACCACAAATACATTGTGGTCCTTGATCCACCTCGAATCGATGGTATCGACAATGTAGTCCTCCGGCAGGCCGATCTTGAACCGGGTGGGCGGCTCATACCTTACTCGCGGGAAAAAGTACCTCACCGAAGCCAGGGACAGACCGGTCAGCCAGACCCCGATACTGGTCCAACCTATCAGGCCCGACAGACGCATCAGGAACTTCCGTCTGGGCAGGGAAGGGCTGGCTTCCTCGTCTCCCACGGTATTCATCACAGGTTCAGTCATAGGGCTACACTTTCCAACGTTTCGTCCGGTATCATCGCTGCGCCACCTTCATCCAGCTCGATGAGCATCATGGTGCAGGCATCGGCGGGGCAAGCCGCCACGCACTGGCCACAGCGGATACAGGCCTCCTCGTCCTGGATCATGGCCATGGCTGTGCCGCTGGAGTTTGCCAAGAAATCAGGTTGAGTGCTATCGATGTAATTTCGTTCCTCGGCCCCCAGCTCCAGTCTATCGAATGAGATCATTTCGATACACTTCATGGGACAGGCCTCGGCGCAGCGGCCACACAGGATGCATTTGTCGGGATTAATCGCAACATTGTAGAAGCAATGCAGGCAGCGTCCGGCCTCATACCGGGCGCTGGACTCATCCAGGGCCAGTTCAATCTCCACGATACCGATGCGCCGCTCGATGGGGGTCATGGGCAGCGCTACCCTATCCCGCCGGTCATAATCCCCCCGGGGCGAATAATGGCGCCGGTGAACGGCACTGTACTCCACCTTCCGCTTGGAACGCGGTTTGCCGGTCAGGTAGGAATGAATGGACTCGGCCGCGGTACGGCCATCCGACACGGCATTGATCAGGCTGCGGGGGCCAAAGGCTGCATCGCCGCCGGCATAAATACCGGCCTCCGTGGTGGTCAGCGTCTTGGGGTCTACCTTGATGGTGGCGTTCGGATTGATTTCCACGCCGTCCTTGGGGCCGATAAAAGTGGTATCGATGGCCTGCCCAATGGCCATGATAATCGTCTCAGCCCTGATCACCTCTTCGGAACCTTCATGGAAGCTGGGGCTGAATTTGCCCTGTTCGTCAAAGATGCTCTTGACCGCCAGGGTCTCGAGCCCAATGGCCTGGCCCCCTTTCCCGACGATTTTCTGCGGCCCCCTGGAATTGTGCAGGAATATACCTTCATCGCCGGCAGCCTCGATCTCTTCCTCGTCCGCCAACATGCCGCTCCTGGGCTCTAAGCACACCACGTGCACCTCAGCGCCGAAGAAGCGCGCCGCCCGAGCCACGTCTATCATCTCATGGCCCCCTTGTTCAGTGGCCGGTTCCCCTGTGGTTGCCCGTCGAACGGCCGTTCGAGCCACGTCGAAGGCCACATTGCCGCCCCCGATCACCACCACGGTCTTACCCAGCGTCACCACCTGGCCCAGGTTGATCTCTCTGAGGAAATCGATCCCCTTTAGTACCCCTGCCAAGTCTGAGCCGTCGATGGGCAGCTCCCGGGCCTTCTGCGCGCCGCAGGCAATAAATAGGGCACTGTAGTCCGCCCTTAATTCCTTAAGGGTGACATCCCGCCCGATCTTGGTGTTGTAATTGATGGTGACTCCCAGGCTGGCGATGAAATCGATCTCGCGCTGCAATAATTGCCTCGAAAGGCGATATTCTGGGACACCCAGCCGGAGCATTCCGCCGCCCACCGGGGTGGACTCAAAAACCACCGGGCTGTATCCCAGGATGGCCAGATCATGGGCACAGGCCAGGCCGGCCGGACCGGCGCCGACGATAGCCACCTTTTTGGAGTGCCCCCGGGCTCCGGCCATCCCCAGCCGCGCTTTCAAATCCAACATCCGGGGGCTTTCAACACCGAATCTCTCGGTCAGGAAGCGCTTGAGGGCCCGGATGGCCAACGGTTTGTCCATCTGGCCCCGGTTGCAGGCCCCCTCGCAGGGGTGAGCACATATCCGGCCGCAGGTGGAGGCAAACGGGTTGGGCATGCGGGCATACCAGTAAGCTTCCTCGAACTGGCCCTCAGCCATCAGCGTGATATAGCGCCCGGCCCGGGTGCTCACCGGGCAGGCGTCGGCACACCTGACGTTGCGAACCAGCCAGGCCGCATCCTGCAGCTGGATCCGATAGTTATCCACTCTCATAATCTCATAGACCGGTCGCCAGGGGGCAGATCAGCATTTGGCGGCGGGACGAAAGAATCACAATATTAGGGGCACCCCTTTATAATTATAGTTTACCCAATTCAGTGGTTGCGTGCCATTTTCCCTCAATTCCCCGGAGGCACGCGAGGGACGCTCGCCTGGGAACGTCATCTATTCAGGGCCGGTTGGCCAAATCGATTATTGCAGCGCGTGGACAGCGCTAGGGCCGTATGAGCCCCATAAAAATCTAAGAGGCCTGCTGGTTGAATTCAAGGTTTTACTTTTGATTTTTCTGGGCGGTTGCTTCATTGGCAGGTCTCGGCGTAGCCGGAGGCAATGCCTACCCTGCAACCAAGTGATTTACAGTAAATTATGTTTGATATCTCGGGCCTTGATAAGTAATGTCGACTTTGGCATTAAGCGGAATATGATATTCGCAGTGTGGGTAGTTTTTCTTCATAAATGATAGTTAGATGACCAAACGCCAACTTGACGGCCGGGTATTGACATTCCCATTGGTAGATTCTTCCTTCCTATTCAACCACTAGGTACGACCTTGAAAACTACAGCCAACAACCATCTCCTGTCGTCCCTCCTACTGGCTGGGCTGATGGTACCGGGACTTCGTGGACAGGTGGTCACGTATTACAACCAGATCGATCCTTATATCAGTCCCGGCATCCGCCTAGGTTACGTCTTCAGTCAGGGGTACACTTATAGCGTTGAGATCACTATAGGACTGGTCGGCGAATATCGTAAGAGCGTGGACTATTTCTCCGAGTGGGAGATCATTTATCATAGCTCTATCGCCTTGGGTTATCAAGTTGTTCCCGATAAACCTAAACGTTTTACATACATGGCTGGGCAGGGTGGAATCTCATTATTCGGTTTATCACTAGGCCGAACCTTTTACGAACACGGCGGGGAGCTGGAGAAGGGAATCCGTTTTGCAGTATATGGGGGCTACCCCTTTCTCTTGGGCTCCTACGAGATGTATAATTTCCCTCAGCTGTCCACTAAATATTCATCTGTAGGTCTCTGGGGGAAGCTGCCTCTTGCCAACTTTGCCCCCAGCGGTTTGGTTGCCACTTGTTTCGCCGAGGGAACAAAGATTACAATGGCTGATGGTTCTCTGAAGAGTATCGATGACATTCAAATCGGGGATAGGGTCTTGAGCTATAATCTTAAAACTGGGGTAACTGAACCTGATGAAGTGCTGGAATT
>CBDVAP010000070.1:0-14580 GCA_965372015.1 uncultured bacterium
TCTCCCTTCTCTTCCCTGATGATTTTTTTCATTCCGCGTTGATTTTTCAGCATGATTTGGACATAGGTTTCATATTTTCCTAGAGCAAGGTACAAAAAATCCTTGTCGGATACCTCCGTGCCGTATATCGTCTCGCTTGTTATGGCCAGGAATACCTTATCCTCCCAATCGGTATTGGCGTAAATCAGCAACGCAGTATTATTAGGAAGGTCTTTTTGAATTTGTTTAACAGATGGCGTGCTTATAGCGGACTCCGACCGGGAGAGTTCTTCCGCTAAAAGCTTGGCCCGGGAGAGTTCAATTGCGTTAAAACCCCGCGAGTAATCTTTGCTAAGAATGCAGGCAGAAATAAACCACTGATAGGTATGGATCTGACTGGCCAAATAATCACGGCGAATCTCACCGGCGGCTGTTTTACGCAATTTTTCCTTTAGCTCTATAGAATTTTCGAGGTTTTCAATTGCTTTGGTATATAGTTTTTGCTTATAGTAAACTGTACCAATGTTATTGTAGTCTATGGCAATTCCAGCTTTTCTTGCCGATTTTCTATCAATCACTAGGGCCTGCTCGTAATACTTGAGGGCCTGGTCGTATTGACCCCAGGCGTTGTAAACTGCGCCAATGTTGTTGAGGATTGGGGCTATATCACCTTCTCTCCCCAATTTTCTGGTAGCTACCAGCGCCTGCTTGAAATGCTTGACTGCCTGGTCGTATTGACCCCGGATTTTGTAAACTGTGCCAATGTTGTTGAGGTTTATGGCAATACCAACTTCCCTGCCCAATTTTCGGTCAATCGTCAGCGCTTCCAAGTAATACTTGATGGCCTGGTCGTATTGACCCCAGGCCGCATAAACCAAGCCAATGTTGCTGAGGTTTATGGCAATACTAACTTCTCCGCCCAATTTTCTGGCAATCGTCAGCGCCTGTTGGTGATACTTGAGCGCCTGGTCGTATTGACCCCAGGCCTCATAAACCGTGCCGATGTTGTTAAGACGCCTAGCGATATTATCTTCTCTCCCTAGTTTTCTATCAATCACCAGAGCCTGCTTGAAATATTTGAGCGCCCGGTCGTATTGACCCCAGGTCGCGTAGACCGTGCCAATGTTGTTGAGAATTGGGGCTATATCACCTTCTCTCCCCAATCTTCTGGCAGTTACCAGCGCCTGGTCGTAATATTCGATAGCCTGGTCGTATTTACCCGAGGTGTAATAAACCCCACCAATGTTGCTGAAAATTGCGGCTATATCACCTTCTCTCCCCAATCTTCTGGCAATCGTCAGCGCCTCCTCGAAATAGTTGATGGCTTGGTCATATTGACCCCAAGTTTTGTAAACACTGCCTATGTTGTTCAGAAGAGTGGCAATCTCACCTTCCCTGCCCAATTTTCTGGCAATCGCCAACGCCTGCTGGTAATACTTGATGGCCTGATCGTATTGAACCTTGGCATCGTAAACCATGCCGATCTCATTGAGAGTTCTGACCATTTCTCCTTCTGCCCTCAATTTTCTATTAATTGCCAGTGCCTCCTCGAAATACTCGAGGGCCTGGTCGTATTGACCGACCTGTCGATAATAATATCCAGCATAGCTTAATTCCATTCCTAAGTCTTTTAACCGCGGTCGCGGGCTTTCCATTTCCGCTTGAGCGGATTTTGCGAACATCTGTGCTGCTTCAAGGTATTTGCCTTGCCTTTCAAGTGCTTTAGCGCTGTTCCAATATTTGTCCGCAAGTTCTGCACTCTGTGAATAGCCCATGGTACAAATTAAAAGAATCAGACAGGTGCCAAGCAGGATATCTAATTGGATTTTCATCGATCCATCTCCCTTTCTACCCGACATTAATTTACCGCTCCATCGTCATAATCACTACCCACCATTCGGCCTTCAATCGTGGGAATACTCAATCGATTGTTGAGCTTCCCCCCATTCCTAGACAAAATTCATGCTGAAATAAGATGGTGTTCAGCATTCTCAGAGTGATACTTGCCAGCCCCTTGCTGGTAAGCCTCTTGAGGCGTCCCGTAGTTTGACGCCTGGTGTAGTCGCTCTTCTGTGTTATAGAATTCAAAATATCCCTCTAGACCCCGATAGGCTTCTTCCGGGGTCTGGTAATCTTTCAGGTAAACCTCTTCGTACTTGACAGACCGCCAGAGCCGTTCCACAAAGATGTTGTCAAAGACCCGCCCCCGGCAGCCAAAGCCAGAGGCGTTCAGGTGCCGGTACGTGCTGTTCTCATCATTGAGCTCCGACAGACGAGATCCCCACTTGAGCAGCAAATTGTAATTAGGTTAAGAGCTCAAATTAACTTGCTTTTAAGTAGTGTTATCCTTATATTTAGGACAGAACCTTCGTTGGGAAGGCACTAAAACGCTTTTCTAGACTCGGGGCTATATTGCGTACTATCCCTTTATTATATATGCCTTGCATTAATTCATTCAAGCGTTATTATGGGGAGGGAATATGAGCCATTCAACTCAGCGTTTAATCACTAGAGGCCTTGTAATAATTTGTTTATTCATTTCATCGACCCGATTACTCTTTTCTCAACAGGGCAGTTTTGATTCAATCTTAATTGGCAAATTATCTATTAGGTTTGCTGGCTTTGAAGACAAATATGCTGAAGCTTACACTTCTAATCTTACTGTAACAATGAGTCAACATTCTTCTTTAGATGGTAAAAACATGATTAATGATTTTGTACTAAAACCAGATTCCGGGGGCTTTTTCTACTATAAGATGAAGCATCCTGATAAATACTTTCAAATTGGGGACATTAGTTATAAAGACAAATGGACCGATTGGACAAACCCTGTTCATGATATGGTGTCCGCGGTTCTTGATAGTTTGATCAATAGCAAATTAGATAATAATGTGTATCATTTGGAACTTCAATATATAATAACATCTCAATTTATGATGACTTCTCATCATTCTCATCTATCAGATAAAGCGGACATCGAAGTATTGATCACTCATGCCATAAATATGATTAATACAAATGATATCTGGCGGGCTAAATTAAGGCGCCTTAAAATTGACTTAAATGAATAATTATCTTTCTCTTTGTAGGTCTTCAGGCCCTTTTGGACATTTAGAGCTAAAAGCTAATAGAGACATTTCGCGTCCAGGGTTTAGTACATGCCTCATCTGAAGCGTCCTTCGCTTGATTATTTCACGCTGATATAGCATCTGCAGCCCCGTCCTTAATATACATCCACAGGTTTCAGGTTCTTGAGTGATTCATACCATCGCTCCCAGAGAAAGCATACTTGCCATCCGGGGAAAAGGCGACAGAGTTCATTATGTCGGAGTGCCCCAGCTGCAAGGTCAATTCGATGAGCGGTTCGTCGACCTGGGCCTGGGCCGGTAGGGCCGTAAAGACAAGCAGCATAAGGCCGATTAGGTAAATTCGTACTGCTTTCATTGGCTTCTCTCATTCATGTAATTCACCCTCGGCAGCAGGTCTCCACAGCCTGTACAAAACCATGAGCTTCCTCCCCCCTAGCGGCTGGGAATAGTGCTGGAAATATAAGCACAATGGGTAGCTGGGACAACCCGGGGCTGTAAAACGAGTGAGCCGCTGGCTACCCTACTCCCTAAGCAGCTTATCCCGCTCCAGATTCCACCGCACCCAGTCGAGCTGGGCGTCCCTGGCCTGGTCGAATTCGCCGCTGGCGATGTTCAATGTCCGGAAGCTCCGGAACCGCTGCTGGTCGATCTGCTGGAAGACGCGAAACATTTCCGCCTGACGGCGTTGGTACTCCGCAAAACGGGTCGAATCCTCCTGGATAAACTGGTTCAATGACGCCTGCTGTTGCCGCCGATACTGGTCGAAATCGCGGATGATGATCAGCTCCGACCCGGCCGCCACTGTGATGGTGGTGTCTTCCAGGGACGTACCGGCCTCATCGATGGGGGTGACGGAAATGGAGCCTTCATACACCCTGAAGTGGGCGTGGGTGGAGTCGGTGGTGACCCGGTAGACCGTACCCCGTATGGCGCAGACGGCGGTGGGCGTTCGCAGGTGGAAATTCCCCCGGCCGCCTTTAAGCAGGGTCAGCACCCAAGCCTCCCCCGCAGCCAGCTCCACCCGCCGGCCACCCTCGGGCAGGCTGTCGATTACCACGGTCACCCGCTCGCCGATGCGCAGTATGTACTGGTCTAGGAAGGTGATCTCACAGCGGGATTTCCGTTCAGTGCGCACGGAGTCGGCCGCGGCAAGGGAGGCTTTCAGTCTGGCTTTCGTCCACGCCTCTGATTGAGCAGGTCTGAGATCAATCTGTCCGAGGTAAAAGGAAATGAGGCCGATGGCGGGGTGCTCCTGTCCCAGGGCTGTCCTGCCGGCTAAGAGGACCCACAACATGATAAACATTAGCGACAGTGCACGCATGAGCCGGCCGACCGGGGGGGTCAGTTTGGATAGGCGGGTCGCCGCCATCCTAGCGCTTCCGCACAAAGATAAAGTCGCCCCCTTCATCGCCCGCGCCGTTAATAACACCGAACAGGGGCGTCTGGTTGTTGGGACTATTGTTGGTCACCGCGTCCTTCATATTGACGTACAATTTCTCCGAATACAGGTAGGGCTCCCGGTTCTTTTCCAACCGCTTCACCAGGTACTCCACGAATACGCTTTTATCGGGTACCGTCTTCAGGTTCCCGCTGGTGAGCGCCTTGCGGCTGGGCATCTCGTACACCTTCTGGATGGAGATGTCGGGCTTGATAAACGCCTCCCTGGTCTTGAAGATGCCCCCACTGAAACAGGCGTCGGAGATCAGCAGGGTGTGCCTGGTCTCGATACTCCTGATGCGGTCCTTGATGTCGCTGTTGGAAATCCAATCGCTGTCGTCATCCTGCCGGGCGTCACGGGGCAGCCAGTAGCCTTGTCTCGCTTTCTCATCCCAGTAGCCATGGCCGGCGTAATATATCAGCAGGTTGTCATCCTCATCAAGCTTGCGCAATTTCCCCAGCTGCTTCAGGATATCTCGCCGGCTGGGGTTCTTCAGGAAGTGAATGTTCTCCTGCTTGAATGTGTACTGCTCCAGGAGGACCGCCCTGATTCTCTCCGCATCCTCAATGGGATAATCCAGGTCGTTAATGGTACCGTCGGCGTAATCCTGCACAGCGATGAGCAGAGCGTGGTACTCGCCAAACTGGAACTCCTCCTGCTCCTTGGTGCGGGGCGCTACCACCGGCGGCGGCAGAGCTCTTGTCTCTCGCACTATCGTAAAGGCCGTGCTTGCAGCATTTCTACGGATATCCATTGCTTCCACAGTAATCCTGTTCTCGCCAACTCGCAGAAGCACCTCCGACCAGAATTGGCCGTTGGCGTCTAACTCGGCCTCCACGCCATTCACCCGCACCTCGAAGATGCCGCTGGCGTCGCTGGCCAGGCCTTTCACCACTACCGTCTTATCCTGCTGCAGCTTCTTCACACCCCGGGGGAAGACCGGGGAGGTAATCTGGATAGTGGGGGGGGTGTTATCGACCTTGGATGTTATTTTCTTAGGAGGACTGGTCGGCAATGCATTTGCAGGTTGTTTTCTATCAGTCTGACTTATTCTGGAACGCTCAGCTACATCTTCACTCTTTTCCATCGTGGCAATTTGATGTTGCTGTTTGGTAACCTGCGCCAAATGTTCCCGGTACCTTTCTGTAGTTGTACCCGAAAAACCCTCATCTACGTATTCAATGGTACCACTTGCGGCAATAATAATACTGCTGGGTAGTCTCATGAGACCATTGTAATCAATGATCCCAAACCTCTTGCCTACGACTCCATAACGATCCATTAGCACAGTCATTTTTATATCGAACTTCTTAACATATTCTTCAACAGTCTCTTCGCCCTCATTTATATTTACCAAGTAAAAGTCGACGCTTGGGAATTCATCCCGCAGTTTTCCAAGCTTATTAATTTGCCCCTCGCAAGGTTTACACGAAGTGGCAAAAAAGCTCAATACAAGCGGCCTCCGGTTACTTTCTTTAGCCTTGGGACCCACGACCCTTGACAAATAAAAACTAGAACCTTGCAGGGTCTTCAGGAAAAAGGAAGGTGCCTGCTCACCGCTTTCAACTTGACTATAGGTCATAGGCACAGTCAGTAGAATAAGACCAAGTATTTTGGCTTTCATCAATTTCTCCTTTCCGTTAGTAGACCTGGGCAGCCTGTTGCACCATCGTCGTGATCACAACCCGGCGCTCGGCCGGCAGGGCTATATTACCGCTTCCGCACGAATATAAACTGCCCCCCCTCATCGCCGGTGTTCTTGACCGCCTGAAGGATAGGGGTCTGTTCCGAGTTGTTGCCCACCGGTCTTCTCAATCTCTCGAAAACCTGGGCCGCGTCATAATAGGGATCGCTGTTCTGTTCAAGGGCCCGCAGGAAATAGTAGGTGAAGATCGAGTGCCCCTCACGGCCGCCGTCCATCACCGGCTCGATGCCTCCCGACGTGAAGGCTTGCCGCGACATGAGCTTGGCCACCTCCCGGTAGTAGCGTTCCATGTTGTCGAATTCGTCCCGGCTCACACTCTCGGTGCGGCTGCGGAAAATGTCGCCACTGAAACAGGCATCGGAGATCAGCAGTGTGTGCCGGGTCGGTATACCATTCATGAAGTCCTGCAGGGCAGAGTTCGATAAATAGTCGCCCGTGGCCCGGCCGGTGGCGTCTACCGGAACCCAGTAGCCCTTGTTCATCCGCTCCTTGTACTCGCCATGGCCCGAGTAGTAGATCAGCAGGTTATCATCCTCAGTCAGGTTTTCCGCCAGCCAATCCAGTTTGTCGAAAATGTTCGCCCGGGTGGCCTCCTTATCCAGCAGCATCTCGATATGGTCAAACCTGTAGTTGTTAGACAGCATGTCCCTAACGCCCCTGGCATCGTGAACGGCATTATCCAGTGGCTGCCAATCGCCCGTGTATTTGTCGATACCAATGATCAGGGCGTAATATTTGCCCAGAACAATAGGATCAGGTTTTTCTGCCACCACCGGCGGCGCTTTAACCCCCGATTTTCGGGTCACCGTAAAGGCCGTAGAGGCCGAGTTCTTCCGCTTATCGGTGGCCTCCACAACGATACGGTTTTCGCCAAATGCCAGGCTGACTTCAGCCCAAAATTCGCCGTTGGCCATCACCTGGGCCTCGGTGCCGTCTACCAGTACTTCCACGATGCCGCTGGCGTCGGTGGCCTTGCCTTTCACCAGGATTGTCTTCTCCTGCCGCACCCTCTTCATAGCCCGAGAAATGACGGGGGAGGTAATCTGGATGGTGGGTGGGGTCGTATCGGCGACGACCGCGGGCTTCTTGGCAGGCGCAGGCCGGGATGCTGGCATATCGGCTTTGGTTGACACTTTGGTGGGCTCGGCCCTTCTATCTGATCGCTTCTTCGGTCGATTACTACTGGGCCGCTTAGCAAATTGAGAGGACCCCCCGAATGTTAAGCGCAATGAGTTTTGTAGCTCCCGCAGAATGAGCAGGCCATCGGCCCCACTCACTTCATTCCTGGGGCTAAATTTTCCAGTCATTATATCTGCCTTCAAAATGCCACGCTCGGCACTCAACGCCATGGCGTTATAGGCAAAATGACTGCTTGGTACATCAGAAAAACGGGAAGGAGACTCCCCGAGGTAGCGCGTTTCAAGGCCCATATCTCTAGTAATTAAAACCAATATGCGCTGGATCAGCATGGCGAAGTCGACACGCGAGATATTTTGGGATGGAAAGAATTTGCCGTCCGGACCTGGTTCCAATATTCCCAGCTTCAGCACCTCTTTTATCCAAGGTTCTGCCCAATTCCCGTATATATCCCGGGCAGAGGCGGCGTTCTCGGGCATAACGGAATTCCGACGTCGTATTAAGTCAACTATTTTTAATTCCACCACCAGCAACACGGCCAGATCTGCCCGGGTAATTTTCTCCTTTGTTGCAATCTTTCTGCCGGCCAGTGTGCCCGGTCGAGCCCGGACAATCTTTTGGGTAGTTGCCCAGCGGGCATCTGCTGCTTGCGCCATGGTTCCCTTGCGAGCTGCAACTCTTGAAAACTGATTTTCTGCCTTCCGGAATTCATATCCTTGCAAAAAAGCTTCCCCAAGATAGTATTCTGCGGCTTCATTGCCAGGCGATAGCTGTAAAGCTTTCTTAAAATCACCCTTTGCCTTGCCAAGGTGGTTTGGCGCCTTATCGTTGGCCAACCAGTAGCGCCCATGGTAAATCCATACTTCGGCCTTCGAGGGCGACAATTTTGTACCACGGTTAACATACTTTTTGCCATCACTATAGTTACCCAAGAGCGCTGTTGTTAGCCCTAGCCCGCCCCAACCAAGCGCAAACTTTCTATCCAAATCGACCGAACGTCGGAAGGCTTGCGATGCTGTTCGATAATCTCCACTATCCAGATGAGGTACACCCAGCCGGTAATGGTACTCTGGCGTATCCAGAGACGATTGCGCCTTCTTCTTCTTGAACAGCTGCCCGGAAGCGGGCTCTGGGAGCACTGCTCCCAAGCATATCAGCCCTGTGAACAGACCGAGGAATAACCGGCGAAGTGAGTTCATTTTACGCGTTACCTTATTTATGGTACAGTGTCCGCCTCTTATCTACCTGGCAGAGGTATTACGCCTACCTCCGCCTCACAAAGATAAAGTCTCCGCCATCATCACCGGCCCCCTGAATGACCCCAAATAGTGGCGTCTGGTGGTTGGCGCTGTTGTTGGTGACCCCCTCCTTCAGACTCACATAGAGTTTCTCTGAGTAGAGATATGGTTCTTGGTTCCCCTTCAGACGCTTGACCAGGTACTCTATGAAAACGCTCTGATCCGGCACTTCCTTCAGGTTACCACTGGTAATCGCTTTTCGGCTCGGCATCTCATAGATTTTCTGGATTGAAACGGAAGCATCGCTAAAAGCAGTTCGGGTCTTGAAGATACCACCGGCGAAACAGGCATCTGAAATCAACAGGGTATGCCGTGATTTGATGCTGCGAATGCGATCCTTTATATCGCTGTTGGATATCCACTCCGACTCATCATCCCTGCTGGCGTTGCTGGGCAACCAGTAGCCCTGTTTAGCATCCTCGTCCCAGTAGCCATGGCCGGCGTAAAATATCAGCAGGTTGTCATTTTTCCCAAGTTTCTTCAACGATCTCAGTTCACTGAAGATTTCCTTGCGGCTCGGGTTCTTAAGGAACGTGATATTCTGCGGTTCAAAACGGTACTCCTCGTGGAGCACCTTCCGAAAACTCTCGGCATCCTTTACCGGGAAATCCAGATCGGTAATGGATCGGTCGGCATAGTCCTCGACCGCAATAAACAGGGCGTGGTATTCGCCAAAGTCTAAATCTGGCTCCTTTGTCTTAGCCACCACTACCACCGGCGGCGCCTTGGCGCCCGTCTCCCGGACCACCGTAAAGGCCGTGCTGGCCGAGTTATCCTTCATATCGGTAGCCTTCACGGCGATGCGGTTCTCGCCCACCCGCAGCTTCACCTCGGCCCAGAAGCTGCCATCAGCGTCCAGGGATGCCTCCTGGCCGTTCACCAGTATTTCGAATATGCCGCTCTCATCGGTGGCCTGGCCCCTGACCTGCACCATCTTTTCCTGCTGTATCTTCTTCATGCCCCGGGCAATCGACGGAGCAGTGATCCGAATGGTGGGGGGCGTGCGGTCGGCCTTAGCAGTCGGCTTTTTCCTGGAAATGGGCCGCGTGCTTGTTGCGGGCTTTGGGACGGAGGGGGTGTAGGCCACAACACCCGGGCTCTGATCTGCGATCGAGGGGAAAATAGAGATGAGGCCTCCCATACGTATGGCCATGGTTACACCTACAGTGGAATTACTCGTATATTTCACATCACCCGTTTGGCGGGCGCCTCTCACCATGCCCTGTACCCGTGCTATGAGGACGTTATTCCCTTTAATTTTTTCCCCAACGGTGGTATGATCATCTATCCGTACTCCCTTGACCGTTTCAAGCAAGTTTCTCAGGGCGTCCAATTTGGCAGCCCGGATGGCAATAGCGCGAGCAGCACCAACATTGGGTGCATTGGCCGGGACAGCCCCGTATCCCGTGGCCGTTATCTCCTGGGTAGGATCAACCACCTGACTGCTTCGTTTCTGGCCCGCGATTTGCGTTAGCACGCCTACCAATTCATTCGCCATGGATGAAATGCCCCGTCCATCAAAATCGAGAACGGCGATGGATTCCACGGACTGGGCATTCAGGAACGATATGTAAATCATTAATGCGAAGAACGCTTTTGTTCTTTTCATGACACTGTTCCCTCTCTAAGGATTAGCTGGTTTCCCTATCGTCGTAATCACTCCCCGCCGCCCGGCCTGCATGGTCTACCTCTTCCTCACAAAGATAAACTGCCCCCCTTCGTCGCCGGTGTTCTTGATGGCCTGGAGGATGGGGGTCTGCTCCGAGTTGTTGGCCACCGGGATCTTCAGGCGCTCGAATACCTGCCCGGCGTCATAGTAGGGGTCGCTGTTCTGCTTCAGTGCCCGCAGAAAATAGTAGGTGAAGACCGAGTGCCCATCCCGGCCGCCATCCATCACCGGCTCAATGCCGCCGGAGGTAATGGCCTGGCGCGACGAGCGGTTGTACACCTCTTGGAAATAGCGGTCCATGTTATCGAAATCATCACTGCTCAGGCTGGTTGTGCGGCTGCGAAAGATATCCCCGCTGAAACAGGCGTCGGAGATCAGCAGGGTGTGCCGGGTCCGGATACCGTTCAGGAACGTCTGGAGGTCGGCGTTGGACACATAGTTGGCTGTCGATTTACCGGTTGCATCCACCGGCACCCAGTAGCCCTTGTTCAGCTTTTCCTTGAACTCCCCGTGGCCCGAATAGTAGATCAGCAGGTTGTCATCTTCCTGCAACTCCTCCGCCAGCCACTCCAGTTTCGTAATAATACCGGCCCGGGTGGCCTCCTGGTTGAGGAGCGTTTCAATATGGTCGAACCGGTACTGTGACTCCAGCACCTCCTTGACCCCTTTGGCATCGTGGACGGCATTCTTTAGCCGGGGCCATTCGCCGCTGTAACTGTCAATGCCGATGATCAGGGCATAGTATTTACCTAGAACAATATGATCAGGTTTTCCCGCCACCACCGGCGCAGGCCGGCTCCCCGCCTCTCGCACTATCATAAAGGCGGTGCTGGCGCTGTTATCCTTCATATCGGTGGCCTTCACGGCAATGCGGTTCTCTCCAAAGGCCAGCTTTACCTCGGCCCAAAATGATCCATCGGCTTCCACCCGCGCTTCAACCCCGTTCACCAGTACCTCGAAGATCCCGCTCTTGTCGGTGGCCTTGCCCCTTACAACGATGGTCTTCTCCTGCTGCACCTTCTTCATGCCCCGGGTAATAGCAGGGGAAGTGATCTGGATGGAGGGAGGGGTTCTGTCGACCATGGCCGGTGGTTTTGTTGTTGGTTTGGCCCGTGATGACGAGAGTACTCGATCTGCAGCCTCAACCCATGTGGTTGGGGCTTTGGTCGGCGGCGTTTTTTCCCGCCTTGTTCCCTTTCCGGCTTTATCCTTCAGGCTGATTATTGGTTCATCTCGCAATTGTCCAAGGATTTCATCGGGATGCACCAACCCTACCAAGTCCCAAGCCAGGTGCTCGATCTCGGTGATCAAGCCGTCGATCTCGCCGCGATAGTTCCGGGATATGGTACTCACGATAGCGCCGGTCTGGGTGCTGATGGTCCGGACGTCCACCGTGTAGGTGGAGCCGATCTTGCCGATGGACCCGGAGCACATCATAGTCACACCCAGCAGTTGCCCCACTTCCACGGCGCATTCGTCCGAGGAACAGCCGGTCATCTGGAAATCCTGCTCAGCGAGGATGGTCACCATCAGGCCGCGCTCGACCACGGTGACCGCACCGGTCTTAACCAGTTCGGAGCGCATTCGGTCCGTCAGGGTAGCCGCCTCAATAGCCGATATCCCTCGACCCTCGAGGTCAAGTACTGCAATTGACTCGTGCTGCTGAGCCCAGAGGCCGGTCACCAGTAAGAGCGCCATCAGATAAGACGTTGCTATTTTCATCGGATCATCTCCTATCTCAATTTCCAGTAATTTACCGCCCCATGGTGGTAATCACCAGCCTGGGCCCGGTCAGCCCTGCCCATCTTACCCCCGGACACTGCGTGACTCCTCCTCTCTCCTGAGAGGGGGGGACGACACCCTGAGCTTGTCGAAGGGCGGGTGGTGAGTGGGTATTAGCGGCCGAGGGGTGAGTTCACTCCTCCTTTGCCAACGTCGTAATTCTCACCCGCCGCTCGGCCTGCATGACATCCCGCTTCTTCTTCCTTATACCGCGTGTTCGAGCCAGGAACTTGGGCAAATCCTCCTTCAGGAAATAATAGCCGTCTTCTTCCACTGTCTCCACTTTTTCGAAGGGCTCGGTGCGGGCGAAGACCTGTAACACTTCGGGGCCAAAAGGCCCGGCGCACTCGAACTCATCCGGCAGCTGATAGACCTTGTTCACCTTGGTTTCGTCAATGTAGTGGCTGTCCATAAGGAGCGTGCGGGTGCCATCAGCAAAGTGGTAGATCATGCGGATGTAGCTGGGTACATTCACCCGCAGGTAGATTCGCAAAATCTCGCCGTCGGTGTACAGCAAATTCTCAGCGCCCCGATCGGTCCATACGTCCACCATCAGGCCACCGCCGATGACCTCGTCCGTGCGAAAGTGTTTCTGGTCACTCATAGCGGCGGTGAAGTTCTGGGGCTTGAGGTCCAGGCCGGTGGCGGTGAGTACCTCATTGGCTACCCAGGCCTCGGCGCTGGCCATGATTGCCCCGTCCCTGACCCGCCGCACGGTGGCCATCAGCTTGACCTTGTCGGGCTGTTGCCAATAGGTGCCCTTCAGGACGTACTGGGGGCCAGCCTCCTTACCTGCTCCCGGTGACTGAGGCACCACGCCCCAGCCCGCCACCTCGTGGAGCTTGGTGTCCAACACCGGCTGGAAGAACCGGGCGAAGGGGCTGCCGATGCGGGTGTCCTGGAAGGTGAGGGGGGTGGTCATGAGGGCGCCGCCGGGGGTCTTGACCTGCTGCCCCAGCTTGTAGGCCAGGGACCAGGCCAAATCCTCCGGGCTTTTGATGGGACGCTGGATCAGGCGGTCCACCGCTTCGCGCAGCATGGCCTTGGTGACCTGGCCCCGGGGAGTTGCCGGGACTTCGTCTAAACTGCCGAGGGTTACCGCGCTCACCGTGAACATGAGGCTCAGGGCTCCCTGGAGCTGGTCGAACAGGGGGTAGCACAACAGGTACTCGGCCAGGGCGTCCGTCGGTTGATTGGCGGCTTCGTGGCTTTTCCCGGCTTCAAAGTGCTCCTCGATCTCGCCGGCCAGCCCCTCGGCTTTCCGCCGGTAGGTCTCCAAGAGTTGATCTTTCCTGGTCGCCACCAGTGCGTGCCACAGTTTTTTCTTCCGTTCATAATACGTCGAAGCCTCCAACCCCCAGATCTCCAGGGAAGAGGAGGAAACGGTGGTGGAGCCGTAGTAGTCGGAGTAATCGACATTTGTCGCCTGGAGATTTGAGGTGCTCTCGCTGCGAATCTGCACCTGAATCTGCTCGATAAGGTTCTTGCGGGCGGCGTCCACGGCCTGTTGTTTCCGCTCCTCATTATTATCATGCTTGCCCAGATGGGCGACACCGTATCCCGTAAGATAGACCAACCGGGAATACTTACCACTTTGCCCCTGTCCACTAACCCAGTCCGGTTTCTGACCGGACAGGATGGTGAGGGACATGAAAAGCAGCATAATAGACTTGGTCTGGTACGTTGCTCGGTTTTTAGAGATTTTCATATTCGATCCTCCGGTTGAATTTTCAGCATTAGCTCCATCAGCGCTCTACTTTCCCAATGGGGAAGGCAGTGCCCGTCTTTGGGGTAGTGGGATATTGCGCTCGCTTGAACTCCCGCTTGGCGATTACCGGGACCTCGTCCTCCACGTAGTCGGCCAGTTCACTGGTTTTCACGAAGCCGTCCCGGTTGGCATCGGCCTCACCGGTCAGGCCCTGGCTTAAAACGTAGGTGAACAGCCCATGCCCTTTGTATCCTTCGAAGGCTGCCTGGCTTGATGAGGACGCTGATATGACCGCCGAGCCTACCGCCCTGGAAAGCAGTTTCATGGCCGTGGACTCGTCCAGCCCTCGCGTTAATGTCGCCACCTGTAGACTGGCCCCCATGGCCCCCGAGTTGCAGGTATCGAACAGGATCATCTTTTTCCCGGCCGGTACGTTGATCAACAGGTCCTGCAACTCCTTCTGGGCCAACGCCGTTTCCTTGAGCTTGCGGGTGGTGAGCGATCCCACGTTGGAGGTGATCATATAATAGGTGCCATCATCAACCAGGCCGTGGCTGGCCACGTAGAATACGAAGGTGTCGGCCGGCCCCAGTTTCTGCATCGACTCAAGTGCGCTTACGATCCGCTCCCGGGAAGTCTCATTTACAGTGGTCAGGCGGTTTATCTCAACCTTATCAAACAGGCCCGTGGTGGCTTTTTTCAAACTTGTCTCAAACAGCAGCGCATCAGGGACAGCATACTTCAGTGATATGTCGGGATTTTCGTACTCGTTGAT
>CBDVAP010000071.1:0-14358 GCA_965372015.1 uncultured bacterium
TCGCAAGTGAAAATGGTCTCTTTGATTCGTTGGCGGCTCTCATCACAGAGGTAGGGATCGGTAAGCCCCCGGAATTTATTATCCTGGTCCTCCTCGGTCATGGGCTCGCGGGGGTCACCCTTGGGATACTCCAGGTACACCGAATGCTCCTGGCCGCCGGTGGTCCTGATAGTCACCCGCGAGGGTTGTTTGGCGGGAAACAGTTGCTCGAACTCATCACTGGCCTCACCCTTGATCTTGTGGATAATCGTTTTCAGCCGGGGATCGGCGATCTTATCGTCATCGAAGGTGCGGGTAGTGATCTCCCGGTCCAGGATAGCTCGGGCGATACAGAAAGGTAGACTGTGGTCGGCTGTCTCCCGGCCGCTAGGTTCGTATTTATGGGGATCGAACAGGATATCGGTGGCCCGGGCGATGGTGGTAATCACCACTTCCTCCACCTGCTCCGGTTGGATGTCATGTTCCCGCACTAACTTCAGAGTGGCGCTGATGTGGGTATGGGTCAGCGCCTCAGTGGGGAAGGCCTTCATGGAGCACTCCAGGATCTTGAAGGAATCACCCAGCCCGCCCACCAGTTTGGCCTCATCCCAATCGGGCCCGAAGGTATCCATGAAACCTTCTTTACCTTCAAATATCTCCTCGGGACCGGTATAATCGAGCTCGGCCAGCTTGGCCGCGAACACCCCGTCGCGCACCGCCATGGGGTCCACCGTATTTTTCATCATGGTGAGCTGGCCGGCCGTGACCGCCCCCACGGTATAACTGTGGGAACCGGCGATACCGATGGCGTTCACCAGCTGGTCCTCCGACAACCCCAGCAGTTTCCCGGCCACAATGGGTGCGACGAACTGAGTCAGGGTGGCGTGGTGCCATTTGCGCTCCCGAATGCCGGGCAGGGCGAACTCGCACAGGCGCTGTTCGAACTCATAGCCCAGGACGATAGCCACGATGACCTGTTTCATGGTGGCGCCGGTACTCTCGCCCACAGCCAGGGCGGCCGGGATCAGATCCGAGGGATGGCACGGGTCTTCCCGCCAGTAAATATCGTTATAGTCCAGGGCTCTGACGGCCAGGGAATTGATCAGGGTAGCACTCACCGTCGGGATTTGATCCCCACTGACAAACAGGGTGGCTTCCGGCAGACCTGCCATGTGACGATATACGCGGCGCATGATCTGCACATCCCGGGTATTGAAGCCCCCGAAAGCGCAACCCACCGAGTCATACAGGTAGCGCTTGACTTCCCCGACCACATCCCTGGGCAGGTCGGTATACTGCAGCTGCAGCGCAAAACGGGCCATTTGCCGGGATATGCTGGTTTTCATCGTTTTTCCTTATTTTCTTGAACGACTAATTTCTAAAAACCACAAAGCCTGCCCTGAGCGAAGCCTGTCCTGAGCCTTGCCGAAGGGTCGAAGGGACACAAAGGACACAAAGATTAATCCAAGATAATCCTCTTAATGCCGTTCTTCAATACCGGGACATTGAAATTGATTAAAAGCGCGAGGTTAAATCCACTAGTCTTCAAGTAAGAAATGACCTGAGCCATATGGATCGGAGCAATCATCTCTACCGCTTTTAATTCTATAATCAACTTTTCCCCAACCAATAGATCCAGCCACCCCTCACCAACGATACGGCCTCGATAATTCACCGCGATGGGATATTGACGTTGATATGGAATACTCTGGTGATCGAGTTCAATACACACGGCTTCTTCATATACCGACTCCAGAAAACCTGGTCCTAATGCCCGGTGTACCGCGATTGCGGCCCCAATAACATTCCGAGCTAGCAGTTCAATGTCTTTTCCTAGACTCATAAGGTACTTTGTGCTCTTTGTGTCTTAGTGGTTCAATCTTTTTCATGTCTCCGTGGTTTCTCTACAACTTCGCCGCCACCGCCTCCGCCAACTCCAGGCTGGTGTTCTCTCCGCCCAGGTCGTAGGTGCGGACCCGGCCCTCAGCGATCACGGCGGCCACCGCGCTCTCCAGCCGGCCGGCCATGTCATGTTCGCCCAACCAATCGAGCATCATTTTCGCCGTGAGCAACATGGCGCTGGGATTCACCTTGTACTGGCCGGCGTACTTGGGGGCACTGCCGTGTGTGGGCTCAAAAACGGCGTATTTGTCGCCCAGGTTGGCGCTGCAGGCGAAACCCAGTCCGCCCACCAGCTGGGCCGCCAGGTCGGACAGGATATCGCCGAACATGTTCTCGGCCACCAGTATCTCGTAGTCCTGGGGATTCTTCACCAGCCACATGCACTGGGCGTCGATGTTGGTCTCCCACAGGTCGATGCCCGGGTACTTCTCAGCCACTTCCCGGGCGGTGCGGATCATCAGGCCCCCGGTCTCGCGCAACACATTGGGCTTATCCACCACGGTCACCGATTTACGGCCGTACTTTTGGGCATACTCAAAAGCCTTGCTCACGATGTTCCGGCAGCCCTGGCGGGTCATGATGCGGGTGGACAGGGCAATATTATCCAGGCCGAACTGCTCGAATTTAGCCATCTTGGGGTGGTTGGCGTTCAGGGCATCGAACACCGCCCGGGGCAATGGGTGGAACTCTACCCCACCATACATGCCCTCGGTGTTCTCCCGGAAAATGACGATGTCCACATCATCCCGGTAGTTCAGGGGGTTACCGGGATAGGCCTTGCAGGGCCGCAGGTTGGTGTGCAGGTTGAACTGTTGCCGCAGCCGCACAATTGGTGAGAAGTATACGTAGCCCTTATCCTTGAGCGCCGGATCCAGTTCCCCGGCGGCTTCATCTTTGGGCTTGGAGGTAATGGCCCCGAACAGGGCGCAATCGGTCTGCTGCATCATCTCGATGGTGCGCTCTGGCAGGGCCTCGCCCTCGGCCTTCCAGAACTCCCAGCCGATGTCGCCGGGGAGGTACTCGGCGTCCAGCCCCAGGCGATCCAGCACCAGGCGGGCGCACTCCATCACGTCGTTGCCCACGCCATCGCCGGGCAACCAGGCGATACGATATTTTGCCATGTATGAATTCTCCTTTGTTGAGCGGTCAGCCCTGTGACCCCACTGACAGACGGGCCAAGGGGTGCAAAGATATAAGGGATCCAAATTTATGCAACCGGGGCGGGAATGTGAAGGGCAAAGGGGGTGATCTCAGGAAATACAAGCCGGCCCCAGGAAACCTCCGGGGCCGAACTTCATTTCTGGATGGCCCTTCTCTACTTCAGCAGGAGCAGAGTGTTGTTCCGGAGGTAGTAAGAGATAGTCAGACGGGCGATTCAGCCGGCTCCAACCATAGTCGTATCGCTGGTATATCGCAGGCTACCTTAAAAATACTAGTTTGCCACCACTCTCGTAAGTAAACACCATATCCTCATCCGTTATTTCAAATGCAACCGTGGTTGGTTCATCTTTTACGCGGTGAGTGCGCATATTACTATCATAAGAGTAGGTTAATTTGCCCGCCTGTTCATCAACGGAATAGGTACCATACCCGGCCCGATATGTTGAGAAAGCATCCGCAAGTTCTTCTAGCGTTTCCGGATCGGCATCCAGGTCGAGACGCTCAGGGATCATTACCTGGCTGGCAAACTTCCCGTCCGGGTAGTAATGATAAAGGCCTTTTGAGGGCTGTACATCACCATCGGGGGTAGTCCAACTTGATACTATCCACCTTCCCTCCCAGGGTTTGGATTCGACTTTCTGTTGACAACCGGCAATGAAAAGACCGGCGGCAAGTACTATACCAACAGCAGACACACGATGGAGTTTTTCTAATTTTCGCATTATTATTCCCCCCGACTGTTTGTTATCATTGAGAAATTCAATAGCCATTTGAAATTATGGATAACCTGGGCTGTTTTCTATATTTAATAACGTGTTCCTGCAAATTGAGAGCTGCTGCTTAACCTAACCCACGGCCCGAGTGCTTTGCGGCGGATGGCGCCGGGTCAATCCGCCGCAAGCAGGCCCCGGAAGGTCTTTTTCTAGTGTCCGGTCAAGTCATGGAGAAACATGGCAGTCCTCACAATGGTGTTGATGGGTGATCGATATTTTCAGTCTGCTATCCCATTTTCGTAGGGTTGTTTCGGTACGTATCCATGAAGATCAATTTAATTATATTGCTAATTGAATACGGGCTGGCTATATTGGATACGTGTGCATGCGGGGCATAAAGATACGTGGTTTACCATCTATTGGCTTTCTTACGTGTCCAGGCCCCTGTACCTTGGCAGGGTGAGAGAATTCACAGATAATTCAATGATTCTATTTAATTCGAGCAGGGATTATATGATCCGACTCCAGACAAGTAAATAATGAATATACTCATCGTCTATGATTTAGCCATGAACCGGGCTGTACTTGAGCGAATCCTTAGAATGGAGGGTCATCTCACCGTCGGTGCGAGCCGTGTGGAAGATCTGAGGCCTTTGCTCTCCGGTAAAAGCAAGTTTGACCTCGTTGTTATTGACGTGCTCAGACCGGAGATAGATGGTATCAATCTTTATAAGGATTACCTGAAAATAGTGGACGCTTCTAAACAAGCAGCAAAAAAAATACCCTTCATCATGATAAATCCAGCACAGACTGAGGAGACCGCCATACAGAATGTTGGAAAACTCAAATATGCCAAGGACCTCGGATTCTTCGATATTCTCAGCAGACCACTGGATCACAACCGTCTCAAATCTTCCCTGGCCCGAATTGAAGGAAAAGTGGATCTCCAGGATCAAACTGAGCACCTGGGTGAATTTCCTAAAAGTCTGAAGGAACTTGCAAACAACCTTATCAATGACCACGATTCCACTGGCGCCACCATAATGATCGACCTCCTTGAAAGCACGATTCCTATGTTGCGGACAGTTGTGAAGTAGACCGCCGGCTAACCTTCCGTGAAATTGAGCCCCGGTGAATGATGGCGGTAGGCTCAAATAAACTCTCCATAAACCAGACATCTCAGCAAAATAGCATTATTTCGCATGGAAACTAGCAGCCATGTTGGCCCAGAGTACAATATATAATTGAGGAGCCCCACTCGAAGTACGGATAATTACAGCGAGGTGTTAGGAAGCGATTGTAATCAGTCTCCAGGTTGTTGCTACCGATTGCTCCCGGCCCTACAGTTCAGGCAGGGTGTGCTCCCGGCCCTGGTTCTCCTCCTGCAACCATTCAAGCAAGGGCTGGAAATAGGTCAGCATAGCCCGGGCCGACATATCCTCGCCGGTCTTCTCCTTCAGTAGGGTGCGCCAGTCCGCCGCGGCCCCCGTTTCCAGGATCGACCACAGGAATTCGCCCACCTCGCGGCTGCCGAAATAGTTGGTGGCATGGGGGTCCTGGCCCAGGATTTCCTTGGCTATATGGTCATGCAGCTGGAACAGAAGAATGTTGGAGATGGCGTAGTCATAATATTGGGCCGCATCATTATTGATGTGGGTCTTTGAGGCAGCGTCGCAATATTCCTCACCCCGTTGGGCCGGCGGTGCGATCCCCTGGAAGCGGGCTTTGAGCTCCCACCAGCGCCGGTTGTACTGGTCCCCGGGAAGCGGCTGTTCGTATAGTTCGCGCTCAAAGTAGGTCATCACGCCGCAGGACCAGGGAATGAACACTACGAAGCTGAGCGCTTCTTTCAACAGGGTCTGAATCCGGTCCACCTGGGCGCCGGCCTCGATCAGCCCGATGCCCTCCACGAACGGCTGCTGCATGGCCGCCAGTCCCATTAAACTGCCGATGGCCTCGTGATAACCCCGGTTGGCGCCACTACGCAGCAGGGGCGGGACGTCCGGATTGGTGTAGGCCATATAGTAGTAGATGTGCCCCAGTTCGTGGTGGGTGGTCTCATACCAGGAGGCGTTGGGCTCCACGCTCATGAGCGACCGGATGTCGGTCTCCAAGTCCATGTGCCAGGCGGAGGCGTGGTTGTTTTTCTTATACGGGGTCTCTGCCGGCAGGGGATAGAGTGAGGATAGCTCATAAAAACTCTCCGGTAGCGCGGAATAACCCAGGCTGATATAGAATCGCTCGGCCTGGCGCACCAGCCATTCCGGGGCCCTATCCGCCAGGGCGGCGTCCAGATCCAGACCCTCCACTTTCACCAGGTATGTCCAGTCCTGGCCCCAGCGGTTTGGCAGCCAGTGGGCCGGCAACAGGTCCGGCACCGGCTGACCGAACTTCCCCGCTAGATTATAGCGGAAGTAAGTGTGCAACTCCCGATAGAGCGGCCGCAGCTCGCGGTTGAACTTGTCCATCAGCTCGACAAGCTCGGCGGTGGTCAGGCCGTAGTCGCTGACCTGGTACTGGAAAAAATCGCTGTAGCCCAGGCTTTGCACGGTGGCGTTGCGCAACCGCACCAGGTTGCCAAGACCGGCCTTCAGCCCCCGTCCCACTTCCTTGGAGGCTTCCCAGGCCGCCAGCCGCTGCTTGATGTCATCCGATTCCCACAGCAGCTGGTCGATATGGTTGGTGCTCACTGATTGGCCGCCAAGCTGGAAATCGAAGCCGTAAAGCGCCTCCACCTGGGCCGTTTCGGCGGCGATACGCTCCTTGACCAGGTCCGCCACGGTGGCCGGGTTATTGGCGGCGGCATACAGGATCGCTTCCAGCTGCTTGACCTGCAACGGCTCCAGCGCCCCTTTACTTTGAAGGTATTTCTGGGCCTGGGCAATGTTGTCCACGCTGCCGGTGAAGGCCGCCAACGCCTCGTTGGCCCGGTTGGTACGAGCAGCGTTGGTGGTATCCCCCTCGATAATGCGGGTATTGGATTGCCACTCGGCCTCTGCTGAGACGTATTGTAATTCCAAGTATTGGGCGGTATACTTATCGAGGAAGGCCTGGGCCTCTCCGATCAGGACCGGGTCCCGGCGGCTACAGGCCATGGCCAGCAGAATAATTGTAACTAAAACCGGGGAGTATTTCATATCCGCTCCTGATGTGGATTATTCAATAAGGCAAATGAATTTATTTTTCGGCCGGTTAATTTAGTTCCTGGCGGAGCAATACTCAATCCGCCCGGTAGCTATTTTCCGCCTTGTTTGCACCTAATTTTTAGTTGCAACAACATTAAACTCGCCCGGGGCTAGGATATAAGTTGCTTAACTGAAATCTGTCCATTTATACGGATTTCAAATATGATGAGCCCACAGGCCCCAACCCAGGCTCATTCTCAAGCGGTGCCAAATCAATTTGATTGAAGCAGCACTGAGAGGGAAAGGATACATTAAATGAAGGATACTATCAGGCATAAGAACTTTATCGGATCAATCCATTTCAGCGCCGATGATGACATTTTCTACGGAAAAATCGAAGGTATCGGCGATACGGTAACGTTTGAGGGGCAATCGGTTATCGAGCTCAAGACGGCCTTCCAGGAAGCGGTTGACGATTATCTGGCGCTGTGCAAAGAGGTGGGCAAAGAACCACTCAAATCAGCCAAGGGCAGTTTCAACATTCGCATTCCACCTCAACTGCACCGGCATGCCATCACCAAGGCCGCCCGCGAGGGGATTTCCCTCAACCGGTTGGTACGGCGAGCCATTGAGAATGTGGTACAGAGCTGATCAGGGGTACTGTATATCCCAATTTTATTTGGGTAAAGTCTCAAAAGTGTCACAAAATGCTTATACTTTCAAGTAGTTCAAGTATTGTGTTCACATTACAATGGAAAATAACGCCCTAAACGGCGTCTATGGGTTGTGATTGCCTTTTTATCCCAGCCATAAATGGCTGGGTTAATGAGATGGCCGATTAGCCCAGCCGTTCACGGCTGGGAAGTCAGATTATTAGAATGGGGAAAGGAGGGCGTTTACGCCCTTTGAAGAGCTACGGCTAGGATTTTGATTGTCTCTTCCTGGATCGGGGCCGGGTTAGCCCTCACCAGCGGGTAATCAATCCCACTTGGAATCCCTGCTGGTCATAGTTCTCGGTCCGCTGAAATCCCAGGGTGAAAGTCAGGCCTAACCGCCGGTTTAAGAAGCCCTGCCCCCGAATAGTGAATGTCGCTGTTTCCCGGGTAACAGGGTCCGTCGCGGTGATCTCCACCTCCCGGCCCCGGCCGGCGGCCAGCTCGCAGAAGTTATCCACTGTGCCGAAATAGCGCCGGGTGGCCAGGGCGATATTTACACCGCAGCCACCTTCGTCGGGAATAAAAAGGAGCTGCCCACGATTGTACCAGTCACCACTATAGAGGGCCAGGGAACCGCCCAGAATATTGACCACCTTATCGCTAAACACCATCCGCCGCAGGCCGCCGGATGCTTCCCAGCCGCGACCGAATCCCTGGAACAACTCAACTGTGGCATCCAGGCTGGGCAGCACCTCCGGTCTTGGGGCCAGTTGCACCTGGGCGTGGCCGTAAGCCTGCCGCCACAGGTTCCGGTAGCCATCCAAAGATAGCGCCTCGTCCACCAGGCCGAACCGTTTGGTTTGTAGCAGCCCGCCGGTGATCGAACTCTGTTTTAGCTCGCGTTTCAGGGCCAGCTGCACGGTAGTCCAATCCGGCCGGGCGTCGGAGAAGGTTTGTAGATCGAGGGACACCACCGGCTCCCACGGTCGGGCGGCTGGTTCCCGGTTCAGATCTCGCAACAGCTGATCAATGGCTGCCTGGTCCCCTTTGAGCCTGGCCGCCCGTCGCAGGTCCCGGCGGGCTTGTGGGAAATGTCGTGCGGCCCGGTAGGCCCTGGCGCGGGTAATGTAGGCTGCCGGTTGGTCCGGGATCAGGTCGATCCAACTAGAGTAGGCGTCGACGGCCTCACCAGGCCGGCCCCACCAGAAATAGAGGTTGCCCAGGGCCATCCAGGCCTCGGCGTAGGTGGGATATTCCGAGGTCACTTGCACCAGATCGGCCACGGCGGCGGCGTATTCTCCCTGCCAGGACAGCACCAGCCCCCGGCCCAGGCGGGCGTCAGGATCGCCGGGTTGATCCGCTAGCAAATTGGAGTAGACGAACACCGCCTCCGTCCAATATGAGGCGTGGGCTAAGCGCTGAGCTAAGTCAAATTGCTCACTATAGGACAGGTCCTCGTTGTGCAGATATCGGTCGTAAGCCGATAGCAGGGTATCCGCCACCGACATGGTATCCGAGGCCTGGGTAAGGCTATCGGTTTGGATCGGCATTAGCGGCAGCAGGGCAATTAACAACAGGTTCATGAGCCTTGTCCTCCGGCAAATCCCTTACGTTCCATCTTTCCCCAGCCTTTCACTCCCCGCAGCCCGGAGAAGAAGCCCCGGATGCGCCAGTAGGCGGTCAACTGGCGGTAACCGAAGTTTTCCAGTATCGCCAGTCCGAACAGCCGCAACAGGTCCGACAGACGGGGATAGCGGCGGAAGGAGAGCTCCTCCAATCCCACTGCGGCCACCGACAGCACGACGCCAAAGGCGAAGGCGGCCATGAAAAAGGCCAGGATATAGGGCGCCGAGGCCCGGCCCAGAATCATCGCGGCGCTAAATGTGAAGTAACCGAAAAGCTCGATAACCGGGCCCAACATCTCCAGGAAAAAGAAGTAAGGAAAGGCCACCAGCCCGATCCGCCCATAGCGCGGATTGAGCAACATGCGACGGTGGCGCATGAGTGTTTCGTACAGCCCCCGCTGCCACCGGTCCCGCTGGCGGCCCAGCACCCGCACAGTTTCGGGGCACTCGGTCCAGGCCACCGGGTCCGCCACGTAGCCGATGCGGTAGGGGATTTTCCGCTCCCGGCAGTGGCGGTGCAGCCGGACGATCATCTCCATGTCCTCACCTACGGTGTCGCTGGCATAGCCGCCGATATCCACCACCGTTTTCCGGCGGAAAACCCCGAAAGCGCCGGAGATGATCAGAGTCATGTCCAGGGCGTCCCAGCCCATGCGGCCGGCCATGAAGGCCCGCAGGTATTCCAGCACCTGGAACCGGGCCAGCAGTTTCTGGGGCAGGCGGATACGGGTCACCTGGCCGTGCTCCACAGCACAGTCGTTAACAATACGGATAATGCCGCCGGCCGCTACCGTCTTGGCGTCCTCCAGGAAAGGCCGGACCACCCTGATCAACGCCTCCCGCTCCAGCAGGCTGTCGGCGTCCAGGCCGCAGAACAGAGGGGTCTGGCAGTAGTTGATCCCCACGTTAAGGGCATCGGCCTTGCCGCCGTTTTCCTTATCGATCACCCATAGGTTTGGCAACCGCCGGCTCTGGTATACCCGCCGGACCCGGGCAGTGGGAATTTCGGCAGTGGCGGCTCGGTGGGCCGGCTGGAGGTTGAAGGCCTCCACCAGGCGATCCAGGGTCTTATCCTTGGAACCGTCGTTGACCACCAGGATTTCATACTCGGGATACTTCTGGAGCAATAGCGCCTTGACCGCCTCGACACAGGTAAGCTCTTCGTTGTAGGCTGGGGCGATCAGGGTAATCGGGGGTGCCCCGGCGGAACTGAGCAGCTCCTCGAAATCCACCGCCCTCAGTTTCCGGGTATACTGCCGCAACGATCTAAAAGCCACCATGCTGGTTATCAGGTAGGTAGTGTTCAGGATGATGAAATAGCTCAAGGCCAGGATATTGAACCCGTCCAGCAGCAAGCCGCCTACCGCGGCGAAATTCACGAAGTACCCGACTCCGCCAACACTTGCTGCGCCAATTCGCGTTGTTGGTGGCCCGATGTCAGCATTTCTTCCAGCAGGTAGTCCCCGCCCATGTGGTGCAGTCCCCGGGCGGCGTGGAGGGCCACCCACTGGGAGTCGTCAGCAACACCTTTCGTGAGCAGCGCCAGGTCCTCCGAGGTACCCAAGCGACCCAAGGCTCGCAGGGCCAACCCCCGGATCACCGGGTCTTCGGTCCGGCACAAGCGGCGGATTGGGTCCAAATGTTCCGGGCTGCCCACGTCACCCACCAGCCTGAGGGCGGCTGCCAATAATTCCCGTTCCGTTTCCGTTTCCAGCACCTGGGCGGCGAGGGGGCCGGACTCGTAATCGTTCAATTCCCGCAAGGCGCCGGCGGCCACCGCCCTGGTCTGGGTCGGCATCCGGGTATCGGCCAGCGTGCGGCGCAGCTCGGGCGCTATCTCTGAACCCATTGCCGCCACCATGGAGACCAAATAGTTGAGGTTCCAGGTATCGAAACGGTCCAACCGGGCCAACACGGCGGCGGCGTGCTGCGGATAGTCTTTGCTGGCTAGGGCGCGGGCGGCGATCATGGCCACCAAGGGGGAGGGGTCGTCCAGGGCTTGCACAATGACGTCGGCGTAATCCTCCATGCCCAACCTGCTCAGGGTGCGAATGGCCCGTGCCTTCCGGGAAGGGTCCGCCTTAGCGATCCGGGCCGCCAACCGGGGCAGGTACGGCCGGGCCAACTCGGGAATCATCGCCGCCTCCAGCCCCCGGAAGCGATCGGCGAAACGCAGCAGGTAATCCACGAAGTAAAAGATGTCGCTGTCAGCCACGAACCGCCTGGCGTCCTCAGGGGTGCGCTCCCCGGTCATGACGTCCAGGACCAACGGCTCCCAGCGGGCTTCCAGTTGTTGCCAAAGCTCCGCTTTGCGAATATTACTCAGGCGCAAGACAATGGTCAGAATGGCGAAGATCAAAACCAGAATCAGCAGAACAGCGATCGTGACGGCCAGCAAGAAAAACACTCGGTCCTGAAGGACGAGGCTTCTCAGGGTCTCCCGGAACACCGCCACCGGTTATTCCGCCAGGATCTGCTTGATCCGGTCGACCAGTTCGAGGGGATTGAACGGCTTGCCGATCACACCCTGGGCGCCCAGTTCCAGCAGCTGCTGCACCTCGGAAGGATCGGTTTTGCCGGTGAGGAAGATCGCCGGGATATGCGCCAGGTCCGGATCGGCGCGCAGCCGCTCCAGCAGCTGCGGTCCGTTCATGCCGGGCAGCAGATAATCCGTGATCACTACCTCCGGCGGATTGAGGCGGGCCAGCTCCAAGGCTTCTTCGGCGCTGCCGGCTTGACTGACCTGGAACTCTCCGCTGCCGGAAAGCACTGCTGCCGCCACCAGCAGAATATCGGGATCATCGTCTACCAGCAGGACCCGCATCACGATCTGATCAGGCGCCGGATCCGGGCCAGTAGCTCCAGTGGAGAAAAGGGCTTCATAATATAATCGTCGGCGCCCAGGGCAAAACCCCGTTCGATATCTTTTTCGCCCCCCATGGAGGTAAGCATGACAATGGGGATATGTTGATAGGCCGGCATTTGGCGCAGCTTGCCCAGCAGCTCGAAGCCGTCAATTCCCGGCATTTTGATATCCAGTATGCAGAGCGCGACTTCCAGGTCCGGCGCCGCCAGGAGGGCCTGAGCGCCATCCGGATAATGGACGACCTCGAAGCCTTCCCGTCCCAGGCGGTGCTTGATTACTGAGGCGATCAGCTCGTCGTCTTCGGCCAGGAGCACTTTCTTCTGCACCGGTTGGGCAGTGCTTTCGGGCGTCAGCACCCGGTTGCGGCCGGCCTCTTTGGCCCGATACAGCAGGCTGTCGGCTTCCTCCACGGCCTCCTTCAGGCCGGACTCCGGAGCCACCTCCACCACTCCGGCCGAAAAGGTGACGCTGAAAGTCTTGCTGTTGCCACCGGAGAACTGCTCCGCCCCAAACGCCTCCAGCGCTTTCCGCAGGGCGCTGGCCGAGCCCTTTACTCCCGCTTTGGGGAACAGCACCACGAATTCCTCTCCGCCCCACCTGGTCACCACATCGGTGCCCCGCAGGGAAGCGGTCAGTACTGCGCCCAACCGACGGAGCACCTCGTCACCGGCGGTGTGGCCGTGAGTGTCGTTGACCGACTTGAAATTATCGAGGTCCAGGATGGACAGGCACAGCGGTTCCTTGGAGCGCCGGGCCAGGGATTGGGCTTGCTGGAAGGCCTCGGACAGCGCCGCCCGGTTGGGTAGTTTGGTCAGGGGGTCGGTGCGCGATTCTCGGGCCAGCTCCCCGGTGCGCTGTAGCTTGGCCGCCACCGCCGCTGCCAGGATCTCCATATCGATAGGCTTCTCAAAATACTCATCTGCCCCCAGGGCGAAGCACTCTGCCTTGGTGGCGGCGCTGCCTTTGGCCGAAGTGATGATCACCGGCAATCCGGCCCGGGCGGGACGCTCCCGCAGCCCTACCAGGAAATTACGTCCGTCGGTGTCGGGCAGTATCAGGTCCAGCAGTACCAGATCGATCTGCTCTTTCTCAAGCAGTTCCTCGGCTCGGGCGGCCGTTTCGGCAGTGTAAATCTCGCGGTTGGCGGCGGCCAGCCGGGCCTGCATGATACGGGCGGCAATGGGATCGTCCTCGATAATCAGCAGACCGAATTTTTGTTCTTCCTCGCCTCCCCCGGCCACGTCGCGGAGGATTTCAAGAAGAGCGTCTACCAGTTCGACCACCTGATCCGGGTCCGCTGTTTCCAGGGCGGCGGCGGCCTCAGTGATCTGCGGGAAGCCGTACGTGCCGCCGGACCCCTTCAGGGTATGCGCCAGTCGCCGGAGAGAATCCTCGGCGTCGGTATCACCTTCCAGGAAAGCCGCTCTGGTGGCCTCCAGGGCGTCGATGCGGGCCGTCAAAGCCTGCCGGTACAGGCGTTTCAGGTCATCCATCTATCCGCTCGGGATTGGATATCCGGCTCACCGGCAGTGCTCAAATCTCCCACAGAGATGACTTTGGATCTCGGAAGGAATGTGGTCATTCTAGCTTCCGGAAGGCCGGATTGCCTTCAACCGGGAGTCAACCCGCTCGTAGGCCGCCTGGAGTTCGGCTACAAGGGGCGAAACCTGGTCGGCCTGACCCTCCGTAGCCAAGAGTTCGATACGGTTGCACAGTTCCATCAATTGAAAGGCCCCCAGGTTGCCGGCGCTGGATTTGAGTGAATGTACGGCCCGCTCCAACTGGGTGAGGTCGCCCTGCTTATCAGCATCGAGCGCCTCCTGGAGTTTTACGGGAGCGTTCTCCGCGAACAGGTCCAGAAGTTCGGCCAGGAAACCGTCACCACCAAGCTCCTTCAGGCGCTCGATCACCTGCTCGTCGAGTTCCACTGACTTGTCCATTACTTGGTTCCCCCAATAATACGCTATTGTAACAAACTAACACCCGCGCGCACAACGGTATTTTAAAGCTGTCATAGACAATATGGACAGTGCTTAACCCCGGGGCGGTTCCAGATCCACCGGCACCTCTCCTTTGTAGGTAAATATTTCAGGCGTCACCGCGAGTTTGATGGCGCGTATGTCCACCCCCGCCACGGCTGCCTCGTTCAGGGCGTGCCCAACTTCGGGGTCGCGGTCCCACATGGGGCGGAAAATATGGGCGTCATCCCGCTGAACCACGAAAAGTATCATAGCCTGGTGCCCATTGACAGCCAGCTCGGCCAGATGGCGGGCGTGTTTGGCGGCCCGGGCGGAGACTGCGTCGGGGAATTGGGCCACGCTGTCAGCCACG
>CBDVAP010000072.1:0-14117 GCA_965372015.1 uncultured bacterium
AAAGAGCGGGGGAATATAGGGATTTTTTGGAGCGCTGTCGTTCGCCTGGTGCGCGGAAAAACTAACCGCCAAGGCGCAAAGTACGCCAAGGGACGGAATTATCAGCCTAATGAGAGGTCAGCCCCGCCACCGCCATCTTCCTGCTTAGTGGGCAGTTGTTAAAGGGGAATCCAGATAGATTAGCCTAACTTCTTACGCAGCTCCTCTACTTCCTCGTCCCGCCGATGGTATTCCATCTCCTTTACCATCTTTCCCCCTTGGTCCAGGCTCTCGCTTGCCTTACCCTTCTCCTTCTGGGCCAGATAGAACCGGGCATACTCCAGCTGGCAATCGGCTTCCAGCAGACGCATCCCGCTGCGGGTTGCGATTGAAATTGCCTCTTCCAGGTCGGCGTGCGCCAATTTGAATTTTCCAGTTACCCGGCGCAGCTCCGCCCGGGCCAGCAGCCCGAGAATGATGAATTCTTGTTGTCCCGCCTGGCGTAAGCCGTCCACGGCTACATTAAGATGAGATTCAGACTCTGCATAATCATCTGTTTTCTCCCGCTTAGCCAGGAGCAAATGCGCCCTTCCCAGCGCTAGATTATCCATGGCAATCGAGAGGAGCCCATGCTCCAGCTTAGCCCATTCCAACGTCAGGGTAGCACGGGTTAGTACTTCTGAAATGTCTCCCTTGCTCAATAATAGATCACAGAACCGGAAGCCGTTAAGCGAGTAGAGGAATCTGTATTGCGGTTGCTTCTCCTTCTGCAACTTCTCGGCCTCCCAGAAGATAGGTTCCGCTTCCGAGAGTCGCCCGGCTTGATGTAGAGCATCTGCCCATGTGGCCCTATTATCACGGCGTTCCCTCAGCTCTTTGCTGCGATCCGCAAATTCAACACCTTCACCGACATATTTTAGAGATTGTGTGATATCACCGCGCAATAAATATAGTTCACTAATATTTCCAGCACCCCTTGCAGCATTGCTCCAATCCCTTCTCGCAATGGCAGCCTCCAGGCTGGTTTCCGCCGGCTTGGCTGATTCTTCCAAGCGCCCAAGAGCTCGGAGTCGGAATCCTGCCCAGTTGAGGGCAAATCCCTTTTCTGCATCGGTTAATCCGTGAACAGGTCTGTTCCAGAGCTGCTCAAAGAAACCTGAAAGGGCCGCCAGGTCAGCGCTGATGGCGCCAAGTTGGCTTACGCAGAAATTCTTATTGCCACGTCGTATTTTTGCCCAATATACCTTCTCTAGAGCCTCCTCGTAACGGCCCGCCTGGCAGCCATGGGCCACAGCCGCGAAGAGCGGGGTCATCTCCTCTAGAGTTTCAGGTAAATTCGGTGCCTGCTCCCGGTAATACTCAAATAACCGGCTATGGGCTTCCTCCCAGGCTGTTAGGTTTCGCTCCCTTAGCTGCTCACCGAAATGTTCCCGGACCAAGGGGTGGGTGTCCAGGGTGTCCGTATCGTTGGGGGCTGTCTCTGATATCAATCTGGCGCGTCTGAGCTTCGCTAATGTTTGCCGCCATTTACGATCGGTCAGTCCTATTAATGCATCCGTCAGCTTGGGAATGGCCGGTGCGGCCCGCAACGCGGCTATGGCCCCTGCCTCTGCTGGCCGGTCGAATAGGCCCATGAGTCGCAGCACTGCCAACTCCGGGCCATCTCCCAGCCAGATTTCATATGATCTAATTACCCGCTTGGAATGACCTCCCTGCTCGGCATCATCCTCAAGTGGACCAACTTCTCTCCAGCACCGAACATCGCCTTGGTATACATCCTTTAAAAGCCCACCCAACAAGGAGAGGGCTAGGGCATGGCCGTCAAACTCCCGTGAGGCTTCTTCTAACTCCTTCTGCGACCCCTTAACGCCCAGGTGATCAAGATATATCGCACCGTCAGATGGAGAAAGATTTTCCAGATCAACACTTTTCACCGAACGACCTTCGAATTGTTGAATATCGGCGACCTTCAGACGGGTGCTGATAACTGCAAGCCCATTATTGTGCCGGGCCAACGACTTCAATAGACTTTCCAAGCCTTGGTCTTTTAATTTGCCCCCCTGATCGCCGGGCGGGTTTTGCAACGGCTCTACTCCATCCAGTATCAGCAATGTCCGAGTTTCGTTAATCAGACCCGCCAACCGTTCACCTTTTGTCCACGGTGATCCCTCAGCCGGATCAAGATCCCCAAACCACTTCAGGGCGGCGGCAAGGAATATATCCGCCGAGGCCTGGCCTCTTTTCTTGGTCCCTTGGCTATAGAACGACCAGCCTAACACCCGCTCCGCCCCTCGATAGCCATTTTGGCCCATATCGAGCAACCAGCGGTTCACTAGCGCCGTCTTGCCCACACCTCCAAAGGCTTCCAGGCTGATAATATTTGTTTCGGAATTATCCCAGGCCGCATTCAGCAATTCTTTTTCTTTATCACGCCCGAAGAGGTCAGCGCTGGTGGAGGGCAACTTGGTGAGGGAGACAGCGGCTGTCTGGGCCGCCCGAAAATCCTCCCTACGTTTCTTAGCCGGAAGTTTCACCAGTTTTCCAAGGACAGCCTTAGTGTGGCGGGGCTGATTCGTCAGGCGCCGGTATAAATCTTCATACCCAGGTTCCGTATCGACGTTATAGCGTGTTGCACCCCGCAATGGCCTTGGAATAAACTCAACCTTACCTGTCTTGAACAATACCGGGATAAATTTCTTATTTTCGGAATCATCGTCGTAGATATACTGGTAGGTTAAAGTGCTCTCCCATTTGACTCCCTGGCCCTTACCTGACTCCTCTTCTCCCATGACCCGGTCGTAATAGTTCTTTGTGAAAATCAAGATAACAAAATCATCATTTGCAATGTGCCGGTCCATCCATTTAGGCCAGTTTTCCGGGGGAGAAGTTTCATATTGGTCCAGTGTACAGTCGATTCCGTCCCTTCTCAATCGATCTGCTAAGTCCAGCACTTTATCATCGTGCTTATCCGAATCGTGGCTATAACTGATAAATACTGTTGGGTGCTTCGTCATTGTCTCTATTTATGGCCGGCTGAAACCGCCTACTAGCATTTCAAAGTATTGTTACGCCGATCTGTTGAGTACCTTATTCAATATGTAATATTACGGCCTCCATCCACTGACACAAAGGCTTTGCTGCCAGCCCCTGCCCTCGCCGTTGGGCGTCGTGGCCTGGCTGGGGCTTGGGGCTTGAGGCTGGCGAGCGAAGTTGTTAAGCCGGCCAGGGGTTTATCCAGAGGGACAAGCTGGCTTCGGCAGCGCAGGAAGGATAGGTTTAGCCGTCCACAGACAGGGGGGTTTTCTATCGTGAGGGGTGGTATTTGATTGTATGGGGGTGGGGCGGTGCCTTAAATTCAAGCATTCGTTTGAATCTTTAAATATAACGCGGTGTGTGAAATTAACATGAGTAGCGACCCCAAGAAGCAGGCACTATTCACCGAGTTTGCCCGCATCACCAAAGCGATGGGGCATGCCACGCGGCTGGAACTGTTGGATCTGCTCTGCCAGGCCCCCCGCACCGTGGAGGTTCTGGCTGATCTGGTCGGTCAATCAGTAGCGACGACCTCCCATCATCTGCGGAAACTGCTTGCGGCCCGACTTGTAGCCACTGAAAAAAAAGGATCATACGTCGTTTATAGTCTGGCCGACCGGGATGTTGGTGAGTTTTGGCTATCCCTTCAGCAACTTACCCACCACCACTTAGCTGACCTGCGCCAGGCTGCCAAGGAGTTTCTGGAAGGGAGCGAGGTCTACGAGCCGGTGAATCGTAAAACCCTGCTGGAATACATGCGCCGGGGGGAAGTGACACTCATCGACGTGCGACCCGAGGAGGAATACCAGGCGGGGCACCTTCCCGGGGCCTTATCCATGCCGCTGGAGAGGCTGCAAGAACTGTTGCCTGGCTTACCCCGGGATCAGCAAATTGTGGCTTACTGCCGCGGGCCTTTTTGTGTATTGGCCTACAGAGCGGTTGAGATCCTTCATAGCCACAACCGGCGGGCAATTCGCCTGACTGATGGCGTTCCCCAGTGGCAGGAGGCCGGCCTGCCCATCGAAGTGGGACCAGCTGCCAGTTAATCCCGGCATTGGGATTGCAAGTCGGATGCAAACGGATAAAATGAGGAGTGGAAAAAATGGGTGAACAGATCATTCACAGCATACTACTTGTATTTCATAACATAGCGCTGGTGGGGTGCGCGGCGGCCCCGTTTTACAACCGCAATCTCGTTCTCATGCGCGCACAGTATGGCCCCAAGCTGCACTATGAGCTGGACAAGGTGGTAGAGGACACGCTGCAGGGCAACGTACCCTACTGTATAGCGTTCATTGTGACGCTGTTCATAACCGGTATAGGGATGCCCTTGAATCACTACGCCTTCGAGGGCGCTTTCGGGCAACTGCCGGTCATCGCCTGGATAGCGGTGGTGTTGAAACTGGCAGGCGTGTTCGGCATGATGGGCATTATGAGCATCATATTTATCAAGATTAATCCCAGGTTGAGGGAACTTTTCGCTGGGTTCGATCCGGCGGCTGCTCCACTTGTCGAGCGTGAGGCAGAGTTCTTTGCCTTACGGGGCCGACGCAAATCGCTCTGCGATACCTGCCTGATTTTCGCTCTTGGTGTGCTTACTTTCAGCGCCTTTATGGGGTTTGCATCCTGATGGGGGGAGATTCTAGTTCAGATAAGAGGCATTTGCCTTGAGGAAATAATATCATGATAAGAAAGATTTCAAGACCACTAATCATTATTGCCATGACTTGTTCCTGGTCGGTATTAGACGGCCAGCCGCCGGGGAAGATAGAAAGTGCCCTTAGTTGTAAGGAGTGTCATGAGAAGGCCTTCGATCAATGGTCGAGTTCTCAACACGCCCGGTCGACTCCGGTGAATAACATTCTCTTCGCGAAGATTTACGAGTTATCTCAGAGGGATACTGACGGCCAGACCAAGCTGTACTGCATTCGGTGCCACGCCCCGGTGACCCAGATAAATGGGGATGTGGACCTACTACAGGCGATAACCAACGAAGGGGTTACCTGCGACGTATGCCACTCGATAACACAAATAAGCGATCATCCGAGCAGTTGGCCCAATGTATATGAGCCGGGGGAGGTTAAACGTAGCGCGCACAGAGATGTTGAGCCTGAAGGACACAAAATCGCTTATTCGGAGATATTTGAAAATGGGAAGATCTGTTCGGGATGCCATGGTGACATGCTGGACATCCCAGGGACCAGGAGTTGTGGGGACCTCACCATCTGCGACACTGATTTTGAGTGGCAAGGGACCACCTTCGCCCGGGAAGGGGAATCCTGTGTGGCCTGTCATATGACTGGAGTTGCAAAGTCCTTTTTCGGGGCGAAAAAGAGTGTTATCCAACATGACTTTTCCGGGGCCTACTCGCCGGCAAAACTACAGGCAGCGGCCCAGCTGTCCCTGGACATAAAGGAGTTCGAGGGTGAGGTCATCGCCAGCGTGGAGGTTGTGAATGACGGCGCGGCTCACCTACTGCCAACGGGTCCTCCGGCCCGCCTGGTATTCCTGAAGGTCAGCGCCCTGGACCGGAACGGCCGGGAGATATGGAGCAATTTTGAGAGCAATCAGGCCGTTGAGGACCCCTTCGGAATTTTTCATATCGTCTTTGCCGATCAGAATGGCAAAGTGCCTTCAATGCCGTGGCTGGCGTCGAGGATTGTGAAGGATACTCGCCTGAGACCTGGAGAAACCCGGCGGCTGATATACAAGTTTCCCGGTGTGGATGTGGCGAAGGTTACGGCCAAACTGTACTATCGACTTGCGCCGCCCCCCTTGCTCGACAAATTTGAAATTGTCGACGAGACCTTGCGTAGGCCCTATCTGATGGCAGACGCGACAAGGTCAATCGGGGCGGAATGATTCCAGCGGCCTGTGCCTGATATGACCACCATCATTCTGAACAGTGCGCCCTACGGCACGGAACTGGCATATAACGGTCTCAGGTTGGCTCTGGCCCTGGTCAAGAAGGGCGAGCAGGTGCGGATATTTCTGCTTGGCGATGGTGCTCTGTGTGCCCTTAGTAACCAGCAAACTCCCGACGGCTACTACAACATTGAACGGATGCTCAAAAGCCTTTCCAAGCGGGGGCAGGATGTGTTCTACTGAGGCACCTGTGCCGATGCCCAGGGGGTGTCGAATGGTCTCCTATTACCGGGGGTGCAACGCGGCGGCATGGACCTGCTGGCTACCTGGACCCAGGAGAGTGATAAGGTAATCACCTTTTGAAGTCATTGTTGCGGCCGCCGATGGTGATGGCGGTACTGGGCCTGGTGGGTTTGTTTGGGCTTACCTGGGCGCTTTCCGCCAGTAGGCTGTCTGATAGTGAGGTGGGCTCTGACAACTCGGAGGGCCAGCGGATATATGTTGATCACTGCGCCCGCTGCCACGGCGATGACGGATCGGGGAATGGGGAGGAAGCCAAGCGATTTAAAACGCCTCCCGCCGACCTGACATCCGGCCAGTATAAGTTCAGGTCCACACCTTCGGGAGCACCTCCCTTGCCCGAGGATATCTACCGAACATTGACCGAAGGCCTGCGGGGCACGGGGATGTTGCCCCAGCTGCATCTTTCTACGGATCAGCGTTGGGCAGTGACCCGGTATTTATTCACCCTGCTACCACCCGATTTACAGACCAAAACACCGGAGCAGGTATCGATTCCAGCGGCGCCGGCTGCCATGACTAAACAGGTCGAGCAAGGCCAGGCATTATACGGCGATCTGGGCTGTGTCAGCTGCCACGGTGATGACGGCCGGGGCGACATCCCTGCCGCGGGCGAATTACGTGATTACAAGGATCGCCCGATCGCGCCGACAGACCTGACCCTCAGGCCCCGGAAGCGGAGCAACAGCCCGGAAGATCTATACAGCACCTTGGTTACGGGCATCAACGGGACCCCGATGCCGGCCTATGCCGACATTCTTCCACCAGAGCAGATGTGGACCCTGGTCAGTTATGTGGACAGCCTGGCCGTTAACCCGATGCCCACAGCGGATATCAGCGGGATGGGGATGGGCATGATGGGAATGGGGCGGATGGGGATGATGGGCATGATGCCCCGAAGGATGGGGTTCGTCGGTGAGGAAAGTATTGCCATGATGGTGGACATGCCCGCTGCTCGGGCCTGGAAGATGGGCAGGAGGCGCTAAGGATATAGAGGCAGGGGCAGTGGCAGTGGCAGTAGCAGTTGGCAGTTGGTTGTGGTCACGCCTGGCTCGCCGTAGGCTACGCTAAGGCTTAGCGTGATAAGAATTTGACCAACGGTGCCCAATGCACGTGATAAAATATTTCTTTAGATTTAGTCCGCTTTGGTCAGCAGTGCTCTGATCCAAAATACTTGACACCCATTGCGATTTACCGTAGACTCTGCGGCAAGGGTATCTATGGCTGTGGACATCATTTCATCATCGCCAGGAGAACCTTCCATTAAAGAGGGCTGCCCATGAAATCACTAATGCAGGGCCACAGGGACGGGAAGTATTGGGAAGACTGCGAATATGCCATTAAGGCCCTGAGCAAACTGGACTTGAGCAAAACGGAAATGACAGAGAAGGAATTCGAAGACCGCGTTGCCTGGTTTTTGGGAAAACAGCTATTCCCCGGCGGAGAGCAGTTTATGGATCATCGGACACATCATGATGACGCTAGTGATATTGCTCTCTTCAGTTCTATCCATCGCCCCGATATGTCCATCGGCAGCGACGGCACCGCCATCGAGGTAAAAGCCGCCGACCACGGCAATAAGGTCAAACAAGCCATCTCACAGGCCTTGTTCTATCGCATCGGCTACCGGTTTGTGATCGTACTGTTGGTGGATACCACCGACCACGGCGATATTTATGCCGGTCTGAGAGGGCACGGCAACACCCCGGAAGTCCAGTTCGTTGATGATCTTGAAGAGCACCTGAATATATTTGTGATCCCGCGCCATGGATGGTGATATAGTCCTGAATATCCCGCTGTCGTTCGCCTGGTGCGCGGAAGAGCAGGATTAGCCGCTAAGTACGCGAAGAAACGCGAAGGGACGGAATTATAAGGCTAAGCATTGATCAGCCGGAGAGATTCCTAGATCGAATGAGTGTTTTACCCACCCATATCCAGGACCAGCGCTTTGTAGGACGTGAGCAGTTGGTCCTCAACCTGCAAAAGGAAAGCAAATCTGGGAGATAAGACCTCCATCGTGTGATCATTATCTGAACTGTGGCCCAAAGCTGCACGCATGACGCTAATATTCATATCAGCTTCAACCAGCTGCAAGCCGAATGTTTTATAAATCTTTTGGATAGAGTAAACTTCGGAAATTGCATAGAGCACTTCATAGTCCACATAATTCGCGATTCCTGTATTTTAGAGAGTCCGCCTGGCGGTGTCTTGCAATTGCAGCCCCGGCACAATCCCGCCATTGTCAGTGTCGGATGATTTTTCCGCCACTAAATTTTGATATACAGTTGTATTATTTTTATGGATGAGCTCTAAGAGATTAATGTTAGTGCCCAGCTCTTTTTTAATATTGATTAGAGCCTCATCAGCATTCCGGCGATTATTGCGCTGCTCGTTCCATTGATCTACAGCTAGTGCGAGGAGCGCGCCGATTACGATGGAAAACACTTCAACAAGTAGTGTACGGATAGATTTACGAAGACCACCGTTGGTTATTATTTGACCCTCATTGTCTCTTTTGCTCATTGTTTACCCTTTTCTCATTTAGGTTTGATCGAAAAACTGCGTGTAGTCCTCCATACCCTGCTAGACTAACCAGAAGTTAAATTGAGACTTTCCTCATGAGGTGTTTTGCCATCATGCGCTGCATGGGGACGGTTTAGGTTATCAACTATCCTCAAATGACTTGGTTTATGAAGAGGCCAGTGCTATTTTCGCCAGGTACCAGCCCTAACTCCAATAACGGTTAGGAAGCAATCACAATCACTGATAAACAGGGGACTCTAACCGCTGGTGGGCGAGGCGATCCCCGAACCGGTAAGGAACAGGGATTCTACTACGAAATCACTTTAACCAGGGGAGTTTTGCGATGGGTATGATGGATAAAATGATGGGCTCGATGATGGGCAAGATGAGCGATGAGGATAAAAAGAATATGATGGACAGCATGATGGGTAAGTTTTTTGGAGAAATGAGTGTAGAGGATAAAAGACGGATGATGGCCGAGATGATGCCCAAGATGATGGGGGGGATTGATATGCAGGAGATGATGCCCCGGATGATGGAGAGCATGATGGGCGGCGGCCAGGGTGAGAGTGGCATGATGGGAATGATGTCGAAGATGATGCCGCAATGCATCGAAATGATGTTCCCCAAGATGGCGAAAGAAGAGCGCGTCGAGTTCGTAATGAATCTGCTGGTCAAGACGGTGGAGCAAGGCCTGGCCGACCTGTCGGCGCAGGAAAAGGAAGACTTGCTGATGAAAGTAGTCGAGGCGGTTAAAGCCTGATTTCAGAGGTCTTTGCCTCGGTGGTAGCCAGTGCGGCCGGCTGCTTCCCGGAAGGTAATTGGCTGGTTAGTCGTCACACGGGTGCAAATATAACCCTAACTTTCAAGCCTACCAGTTAAAAAGGAGGATAAGGCATGGACCCCACTAATTTTTGGTCAAGCGGGTTTTTTATTTTCCCGCTGATCATGATGATCATCATGATGTTCTTCATGTCACGGATGTTCGGTCAAGGGGGCTTCAAGCCACCCTGGATGCGCGGTGATGAAAGGGGGGAACAACCGCCGGAATCATCCGGGCGCGGCCCCGGCATTGGTGGGTCGGAGACACCCCTGGACATACTGAAGACTCGGTTTGCGAAGGGTGAGATCACCAAGGAGGAGTTTGAGCAGATGAAAGGCGATCTGAGCGGCTAGGCCCGCACCCTGAACCTGTGAACTGTTTTACTCCAAAGGCGATCTCACTGGTCATACTCACGTTGGCCTGCTGCAACTGTATGCCTATGCAAAAGGGGATGAGGCCGGGCCATACTATGATGGAACCGGCCATGCCCACCCCCGCCGTTGAAGAGCAACAGCCGACCGCCGGCCAGGTTATCGACCGGTTGATCGAGGAGGCCGTATCGGATCTTTCAGAGACGGAATTGGCGATCAATTCCCTGGCGGTGTGGGAGATTCGGACCCAAGCCGGCGCAGTGGATGTAACCGCGATCACTCAGAAGCTGATTACCCAATTGGTTGCTTTGGATCGTTTTAGAGTAATTTCGCGGGAGCGGTTGAGCGAACTGCTGGATGAGCAGGATCTCTCAGTGACCGGGACGATTGATCCCGGCAGTGCTGTGGAGCTTGGTCGCCTGATTGGTGTGGAAGGCTTTATTGAGGGCTACCTATCCGTCGAGAACGATCAGATTAGCCTGAGCTTCAACCTTATTGAGACCAGCAGCGGCGTGATCGTCTGGGCAAGAACGCTGGAAAGTCCGGTAGAGCGCTAAACCGGGACTTCTCACCGGTGCATTATGGGGGGGCCCGGGCCGGCGATTTTCCCCCGTTTGCCGGCTGGATCATACCACTACCGTTATCACTGCCAACGAGGTCCACCCCGGCGGTTTTCTCAAGGCCCCCGGCGCATTAACTTTGGCCTCATGCGCAACCTAGACCCCCAAACATTAGTCCTGTTGATCCCGGTGATCCTGTTTGCCCTGACAGTGCACGAGTACGCCCACGGTATGGTGGCCTACCGGCTGGGGGACCCCACCGCCAAGCACGCCGGCCGCCTGACCCTCAATCCTCTGTCGCACCTGGACCCCATGGGTACCATAATGTTGTTTTTGGTGGGGCTCGGCTGGGCCAAGCCGGTGCCGGTGGACCCGCGCTATTTCGCAAATCCCAAGCGGGACATGCTCTTGGTTGCGCTGGCGGGACCGGCCGCCAACATGGGGCTGGCTCTTCTTAGTGGTCTGGTAATCCGGTTTCTCACCAGTGATCCGAGTGCTTTCTTGTCCGGCGCCCCGGGAACCATCCTTATTTCCATGATGGTCCGCAGTTTGCAGATCAATCTGATGTTGGCAGTATTCAACCTGTTGCCGGTGCCGCCCCTGGACGGTTCCAAGATCATGTACGGGCTGCTGCCGCCACAGTACGACCACCTGGCGTACAACCTGGAACGCTACGGCCCTATGGTGTTGTTCGGCCTGATTATGATGGGCATGCTTACCGGCTACTCGATCCTGTGGGTCTTCATCGGTCCTTTTGTGCGGTTTTTCGCATTCCTGTTCGCGGGAATATAAGGTGCCCGGCCGGTTCAGGCCTGAACCGGAACGAACCCGGATCAGGTTTCACCGTATTCGGGAGCAGCGCTGGAACAAACGGGCCATCTGGCGTTATCTGGCGCTACTGATCGTTATCCTCTTCCTGCTTAAATTCCTCCGTTCCATCTGACGCCGGCCATGCAACTGATTGAATGCGTCCCTAACTTTTCCGAGGGCCGGGATCAGCAAGCGATAGGGTCCATCAGCCGGGCGGCAGAGGCAGTGGCCGGGGCGATGGTGCTCCAGGTTGATTCGAACGCCGATGCCCACCGCACGGTGATGACCATAGCCGGTGAACCTCAGGCGGTGGCGGAGGCGGCCTATCAGGCCACGCGGCAGGCGGCGGCGGTGATCGATATGACCCGCCACCAGGGCGCCCACCCGCGCCTGGGCGCTACCGATGTGTGTCCGTTGGTGCCGTTGGCGGGGGTTACCATGGAGGAATGCGTGGCCCTGGCAAAGGGGCTCGGCCGGCGGGTGGCTACCGAGTTAGGCCAGTCGGTCTACCTGTATGGCGCGGCGGCCAGTTCCCCGGAGAGGCGGCGGTTGGCCTGGCTGCGACGGGGCGGGTATGAACGATTGCCCCACCGGCTCAAGGACCCCGAGTTCAAGCCCGATTTTGGGCCGGCGGAGTTCAACCCCCGCCTGGGGGCCATGGTGGTAGGGGCGCGCAACATTCTGATTGCGTTCAACGTAAACCTGGACTGTGAGGATGTAGCCGTGGCTGAACAGATCGCCAGTGCGTTGCGTCCAGCCGGCGGTTCCGACCCGTTGCCCAAGTGCCGGGCGCTGGGTTGGCTGATGCCGGGCTACGGTTGCGCTCAGGTTTCGCTGAACCTCACCGACTACCGGGTGACGCCATTGCACCGGGCTTATGAGGCCGTGCGGCAGCAGGCTGAAAAGCGTGGTGTCAGGGTCAGTGGCAGCGAGTTAGTGGGTATGGCCCCCCTGGAGGCGTTACAGGCGGCAGGGCGCAACTACTTAGGCCCGGGGAGCGAGGGCCACGATTTAGAGGAAATATTGACGGCCGCTATTAACGGCTTGGGATTGGCGGTGGTGCGCTCTTTCGACCCCCGAGAACAGGTGCTGGAGTTGCGCCTGGCTCAATTGGGGGGACCGCCGGCGGTCTGGGCCCGGGAAAAGATAGACCAGCTTATGGATACTGATGACTAAAACGGCAATCAGATGCAATCCGTGAAAGACCACTGATATGGGCCGGATCAAACGGCTGTCTTCGGCCTTGGCCGACCAGATCGCGGCCGGTGAGGTGGTGGAACGGCCGGCCTCGGTGGTCAAGGAGCTGGTGGAGAACGCCATCGACGCGGGCGCCGACCGGATCGAGATCATCGTGCAACAGGGCGGCCGGAAGCTGGTGCAGATCACCGACAACGGCAGCGGAATGGACTCGAAGGATTTGGGGCTGGCTTTCGAGCGCCACGCCACCAGTAAGATCAGCACCGCCCATGACCTGGCCCACATCGCCACCCTGGGTTTCCGGGGAGAGGCACTGCCCAGTATCGCCTCGGTGGCCCGGGTAACCGCCCGCAGCGCCACCAACGACGAGGAGGGCAGCGAGATTATGGTGGAGGGCGGCTCCGGCCAGGGGGTCAAGCCGGCGCCCCCGCTGAAGGGCACCAGCATCCAGGTGCGGAACCTGTTCTATAATACACCCGCCCGGCGCAAGTTTCTTAAGCGGCCCACCACCGAAAACCAACATATCGTGGAGGCGGTGCGGCGTTTCGCCCTGTGCAATCCTGACATCGCCTTTTCGCTGACCAGCGACAACAGGGATATATTCACCCTGCCCCCGGCCGACTTGAAGTCGCGCATCGGCGGCGTGTTCGACCGGCATTACCAGAAATCGCTGAAAGAAGTTTTCCTGGAGAAACCACCGTTCAAGGTGCAGGGCTACGTGGGTAACTTGAGCCTGGTGCGGGGGCGGCCCAAGGAGCAATACATCTTCCTCAACGGCCGGGCGGTGCATGACCGGCTGCTGAACAGCGCGGTTTACGGAGCTTATCGCTCACTGATCAGCCGGGGGGAGTTCCCCTTTTTCGTGCTACAGATTACACTGCCGGTGGAGGCCCTGGACGTGAACGTGCATCCGGCCAAGACTGAGGTCCGTTTCAAGGATGAGTGGCGGGTGTACCACGTTGTAAAGATGGCGGTGACCGAGGCTATCGGGGACATCCCCGGCATGATGCCTGAGTTTCACAAGTCATTTAGCGGACCGGGTGGGAGCCCGGGGCAGGTTCCCGAGGGGCAGTTGGCCCAGGGGGGCGCCGATCTATTCGAAGCTGCTCCCCGGCCGGGGCAGAGCCATCACACCGATGCGTCCCCAACCTTCGATGCGGGACAGGCGGCCCAACGGGCGGAGGTTGCTACTGCCATCCCGGACCGACCCGACCGGCCTTACAACCCGGAGTCCATCTGGCAGGTGCACAACAAGTATATCATCAGCCAGGTGGCTTCGGGGCTGGTGATGATCGACCAGCACGTGGCCCACGAGCGGGTACTGTTCGAGGAGGCCCAGCGGGCGCTGACCGGCAAGCCCTTACCGTCACAGACAGTGCTCTTCCCCCAGGTAGTGGAGCTGGCCCCCGATGAATTCTCCCGCCTGCTGGACCTGATCCCACAGCTCGAACGATTGGGTTTCAGGTTGCGGGAGTTCGGCAAAAACACGGTGGTGATCGACGGGGTGCCCATCGACGTAGTCTGGGGCCGGGAAAAGGAGATCATCCGCGATATCCTGGACCGGGAGGAACAGGGGCAGAAAGGGGCCAAGGTGTTCGACCAGATGGCCGCCAGCTACGCCTGCCATGCCGCCATCAAGGCCGGCGACCCGCTGAC
>CBDVAP010000073.1:0-13961 GCA_965372015.1 uncultured bacterium
CACGCAGGTCGAGCAGTTGGAGGCTTCCCTCCACAGGATGGAGGAGAATCTTTCCCTGGTCAAGTTGAACCAGGAGAACCTCCTGATCCGGGCGCCGCTCTCGGGACACCTCACTGCGTTGAATGCGGAGATCGGCGAGTCGAAGGTCCGGGGTGAGCGGCTGGGACAGATTGACATTCTCGATGGCTTCAAGGCCCGGATCATGGTCGACGAGCACTATATCACCCGTGTCCAGCCGGGCCAGATGGGCAGAGTTACCCTGGGCGCCAAACGCTATGAGATGGTGGTCGATAAGATTTATCCCGAGGTCCTCAACGGCCAGTTCCAGATCGAGATGACCTTTGTGGGCCCGGTCCCGGCCGACATCCGTAGAGGCCAGACGGTACGGATCAGGCTGGCCCTGGGCGACCTTACCGAGGCCACTATGATCCCCCGGGGCGGCTTTTTCTCGAACACCGGCGGCCAATGGGTGTATGTAATCGGGGAGGATGGCAGGTCTGCCAGCAAGCGACGGATTCGGCTGGGACAGCAGAACCAGGATGACTACGAGATCCTCGAAGGCCTGGAGGTAGGCGAGCAAGTGATCACCTCCTCGTACGATACCTTCGGTAATTACGATCGAATCATACTCAACAATTAGAACCAGTATCAAGAATAGGTCTATGCCGGACAAGCATAACCTGAACGAAAAGGAAAAGTGATGATCAAGACAACCAACCTGGTGAAGATGTTCACCACCGAAGAGGTAGAGACCACGGCCTTGAACAGTATCGACATCAATGTTGAACGGGGCGAATTTGTATCCATTATGGGACCCTCGGGCTGCGGCAAATCAACGCTCCTGAGCATCCTGGGACTGCTTGATAGTCCCAGCAGTGGCAGTTACCAGTTTCTGGGTGAGGAGGTAAGCAGCTACTCGGAACGTGAGCGGGCTGACTACCGTAAGGAGCACCTGGGCTTCATCTTCCAGAGCTTCAACCTAATCGATGACTTGAGCGTTTACGACAACGTGGAATTACCGCTTGTTTATCGCGAGGTCTCCAAGACCGAGCGCCGGACAAAGGTGGAGGCAATCCTGGAACAGATGGGTATTGTCCATCGTCGCAATCATTTTCCTCAGCAGCTGTCCGGCGGCCAGCAGCAGCGCGTGGCTGTCGCCCGGGCACTGGTGAGCGATCCCGATGTCATCCTGGCCGATGAGCCTACCGGTAACCTCGACTCCGCCCACGGTGAAGAGGTCATGGGTTTGCTGAAACAGCTCAATTCCCAGGGCTCGACGATTGTGATGGTGACGCACTCGGCATCTTACGCTCGGTACGGCAACCGGATCATATATCTGTTTGACGGCTCAGTAGTGGACAAACCCACGAACGGTAACGGCGATTTACGTATAACTCCCCGGCCGGGGGAAGGAAACATTGAAAAGCAGCCCGCAACTGAGGTGAGATAATGTTAGATACCAACGTTAAAATTGCCATTAGAGCAGTCACCAGGCAGAAACTGTTCTCGGGCATCAATATTCTCGGGCTGGCTGTTGGCATCACCGCCTGCATGCTGATCATGATGTACGTATGGGATGAACTGAGCTACGACGAGTATCATCCCCACGCCGAACGTACGGCCCGTATCGCCGTACAAGGCGCACTCGGGGGGAACAAGTTCGAGATGGCTGTCTCATCCGCACCCATGGCAGCGGCGATGCTGGCTGACTACCCGGAGGTAGAACACGCAACCCGGGTCTCGGGCATTGCCGGCTTTCCCGTTATTCGCTATGGCGACCGGGTTTTCAGCGAAGAACGCTGGACGGCAATGGACTCAACGGCCTTCGACGTATTCGCGTTGGAACTGGTCCGGGGTGACCCCAAGACGGCCCTCAGCAAACCGAACCAGGTGGTGATCACCGAGTCGACTGCCAGACGTTATTTCGGCAACGAAGATCCCATGGGGAAGCTCCTCAACTCGGACCGCCGCCGGGACTTCGAGGTCTCGGGAGTTATCAAGGACTTCCCCCACAATTCCCACATGCACTTCGATTTCATCGCCTCCATGGTGAGCTATGAAAACAGCCGGAACAACATGTGGGTGAGCAATAATTTCTATACCTATGTCGTGTTGCGGGAAGGCTATACATTCGAAGGCCTGGAAGCCAAGCTGCCGGAGACGGTTATTAAGTACGTCGGGCCGCAAGTTGAGCAGTTCCTGGGAGTCTCCTGGCAGAAACTGGTGGATGACGGAAACGCGTACAGGTTTTTTCTGCAGCCCCTCACCGATATTCACCTGACTTCGCACCTCGATGCTGAGATAGAAACCAACGGCAGCTATGCCTATGTCTATACTTTTACCCTGATTGCCCTGTTCATCCTGGTATTGGCCGCCATCAACTACATGAACCTGGCCACTGCCCGCTCAACAGACCGGGCCAAGGAGGTGGGCGTCCGCAAGACCCTGGGGTCCCGCAAAGGGCAGCTCGTTAAGCAATTCCTCACTGAAAGCACGGTCTTCGCCCTGCTGGGATCGCTGGTGGCGGCCTTGATGATCGGCCTCAGCCTGCCCTGGTTCAACAACCTGTTGGGCCTGCAGCTAACATTCGATCCGATGATCGTGCCGCTGCTGATCGGTATCGCCCTGGTGGTGGGCCTGCTGGCTGGGACCTACCCGGCCTTCTTCCTATCGTCGTTCAACGCCGCCGAGGTGCTACTTGGCAGCAAATCGAACACCGGCACTGCCTCCAAGCTCCGTAACGGGCTAGTAATCTTCCAGTTCACCGTTTCCATTGTGCTGTTCAGTGGAGCCCTACTGGTCACAAAGCAGCTCAATCACATGCAAAACAAGCCGCTGGGCTTCGTAAAAAATAATATGCTGGTGATAAAACGTACCGATGATATCGGTGCCCACATTCAAGCGTTCAAGCAGGCTCTGGTGGACAATGCCAATATCCTGGCCGTGACCAATTCGACGGTCATTCCGGGCGACGGGAACGGCATGAATAGCAGTGTCTTCTCCATCGCCAAGAAGGACGGTGAAAACCATCAGCTGTTAAATATGATATTCGCCGATTGGAACTTTGCCGATGTCTACGATATCAAGATGGTGGAGGGCCGCTTCTACGATACCCAATTTGCCACCGATAGCCAGTCAGTCGTCATTAACGCTGCAGCTGCCCGAGCCTATGGTATTGAAGACGACGCGGAAGGCAGGAACCTGATTATAATACAAGGTCCTGAGGATGGCAATTTGTACCTGCCCATCATTGGGATCATCGATGATTTCCATTACGAGTCATTGCACAAGGAAGTCCGGCCCCTCGTCATTTTCCCAATGGGTACGCCGATCTGGGGTGGCCAAATGAAGTTCGGTGCATACGTAACGGCAAAGATCAATCCTGCCAACCTGGCAGTCACCCTTGAATACTTGGAGCGGACCTGGAAAGGCTTTGCCGACGACCAAGCCCTGGAATATGTCTTCCTGGATGACCAGCTGGCCACACTGTACTCAGGCGAAGTCCGCACGAAGTCGCTTATGTCGGTCTTTACCGTCCTGGCGATCTTCATCGCTTCCCTGGGACTGCTGGGGCTGGCGGCTTTCTCCGCCGAGCAGCGGACCAAGGAGATCGGCATCCGCAAGATCCTGGGAGCCTCCGTGGCACAGATATTCATCATTCTCAGCCGGGACATCATGTCGTTGGTACTGGTAGCGGTGGGGCTGTCACTACCCGTCGGGTATTACGCCCTGAACCGCTGGCTGCAGGATTTCGCCTACCGGGTGGAAATCCCGCCGCAGACCTTCCTGGTCGCCGGCCTGGGCGCGCTGGTGATTGCGCTGATCACCATCAGCTACCAGGTATTGCGGGCCTCGGTATCCAACCCGATCAACGCCCTGCGGTACGAATAGTCTGACTTAAAGCACAAGGCCCCCGAGCGGAATTATCCACCCGGGGGTTTTTGTTATCTGTGCCGTGCCAGTCATTAAAGAGAATACCACCGCCAGGCAATTCCTCATTGAGGTGAAAAACATATACCGCTTTCCCAGCGCCAAACATGCTGATCTTTGATGGGACTGCGCCAAGACGCCAGCCCTAATTTGGTACAGCGGTCGTATCGAGGACTTGACCCCTGAATATTAACCACCATCCCAGCCCGAGAAGTTGGTTATGCTTTTTCTCCAGGTCGTTGAAAAGGTTGCGATTAATGACGAAGTCAATATCGGGCAATGGGGCTGGGTTCCTTTCAATTTTAAGATTAGCGATGAAATTCTCCGTTACGATTGTCTGGTAACCAATGCCGAAGCGGATTGGGCTGGATTCAGTGCCATTCATGTCTTTGTTATACATTGATCTGCCGAAGCTGTGGTATTGAAATCCGGCCGGAGCAATCAACTCAACGATTGTCGGCACTATATCGATATGACTGCCAGGGGTTGGATTGCTTGTTCCTTGCGGTGCAATGAATTTCTTACCATAGAGAACAAACGGTACAGAGGAATGCTCGTAAATGGATGGGCGAGAATTTAGAAATCTTCGTCCATAATGATCACCGGTCATGGCAAAAAGGCACGAAGGATGCACCTTTTCGATTGCCTCCACAAAGTTGCCAATTTGCTTATCGCAATACCAGAAATGTCCTAACTGATTCAACGGTATTGAGACGTCGAGGTCGGACTTAATATTTGCTGGTATTTCGTCTAACGGAAAACCTTTGCTTTTAACGTCAATGTTATAAGGAGGGTGATAGCTTGTTGTCAGGATAATATTAAAGGTCTTCTCTCCTGCAATGGTATTGGCCTGAACAAATTCAAAGAGTTGCTCATCCTCTACGCCCCATACCCCATCCGATCCTCCCGTCTCGACGTTGGGAGCAGCAAGGATCTCGTCTATTCCCTGAGCCCTGGAAAAATTCCCAATGTTTTGCCAAGAGAGAAAACCACCGTAATACAACCTCGTCTTATAGCCTAATCGTTTAAATATACCAGGGGTGGATGTGATGTAAGGAGGTATGCTTGCTGCAATTCTGCTGATGTTTACCCCGGTGTATGGGATTCCTGCAAGAATTGCTGAAAGGGATCCCATTGTGTTGCTTGCAGCAGGCAGAAAGTGGTTGAAGAAAATACCGTTTTCACCAAGGATCCTAAGGCTTTCAGCGATCTTCAGCGACTTGTATCTTGTCATCAGTGGCCAAGAGTCATAACTCTCCATAACAATAAGAAAAATATGATCTGGCATCTTGGTGTGGTTGCCGCTGGCTGTCCGTAGCAGGTAATTTGAAAGATCGCCTGCTTGATCATCGGGTAACTCCATGGAAAAATATTCGTTCGCTGCCGTCATCACTGGAACATCTCCCAGCAGTTTCCGAATTCCAGCAGTTGAAGAATTTATGGATTTAAAATCTTTATAGGCATATTGCAGATGCTTTAGCGGATTCATCACTGTTTTATTGAGAAAGATATCGGTGGTCGCATCGGCCCATTTTCTCATGGCAGGTTTTGACCTAAACGAGCCGCGTGCTGCAGCGAAGGTTATGAGGAATATCAGTATTGCTATAACACTCCGCACGAACAGGTTATTTGATTGAGTAAGAAGCCGCAAAACGGGTGTGAAAGAGAGTTTCTGCCATTGTTTGAGTAGAATAATACAGAGAATTGAAACCACAGCGATAATCATCAGATTACCAAATAAATTATACTCATCAATAACTGTTCGCATGATTGCATAGCGATCATCGTAAAGGATTTCAAACAAGAAATAGTCAAATTGACTATCGTACTCCTGGAAGTAAGGAATAGTAACAACAAAGGCCATTGACATGGCGATGAGCATGAAACCTGAAAATCCTGCTCGCAAAGATACGCTCAAACGCGTTAGGCTAAAAGGTGTTAGTGCTGCATTGGCCAAAAAAGGGACCAGTAGAAACTGTGTCGCAACGGCAGAATCAAATCGATATCCATGGGTAATCGCCAGGAATACATCACTAAGGTTGGTGCTGCCATCTAATTTGTCATTGAAATAGATAATCAGGACTATCCGGAATAAGCCTAAGTAAACAACCGCGAAAATGTAGACCTGCAGCAGCCTTATTAACTCTTGGATGTAGTTTTGCCACCTGCTGCTCATTGATAGGTCTTCTGAATCAACTAAATTTGTGAATATCTAACATATATTTCGTCGTGCAAAAGTACAAATGGAGACCATTGGGGTAAACTACTATTGGATTTGCTTCCGATATTTCCCAAATATTTTTAGGAGATGGATCAGCTTGGCAGTTTGAATGAAATCCGGATTTTTTCGAATTGCTTTCACATTTCCCCCTTTAGTTTTGGGAATCCAGGTCATAACTCTGAATCCCTTTTCATGAGCTAATTCAATATCGCTCTTTGTAATTGCCGATCCCTTGCCTATCCCATATAAATCCAGCTGCTCTGCAATACGAATTCCATCGGTTATTTCCGAGCAAACAATGAATTGCAAAACTTGGACATCATTTTGCTTAAGTATTTGATGGAATTGAACATTTTCAGATTCGATCATTACCTGGTTATGCATGTTGTGCTTATCAATGACCTGCTCGACAGCATAAGCAAATTGCCGAAAGTAAGTATCGAGTGTTTCCCCCACGGGGTAAAACTTGCAATCAAAGGAAAAATAGTAATCCTGAACATTAGGGATTCTACTGAAAAGATCTTCGACTGTAATAATATAGATACTTTCTGAACCGGAGTGTCGATAAATGCAACTATCGATCTCGGCCCAATTATAATCTCTTATCATTCCTGAAAAGTTTGTTCTCTTATTTAATTTTTTATCATGAAAAATTACTAAAACACTATCTTTTGTTATCTGAACGTCGATCTCTGACCCATCTGCTCCCAATTGTATTGCCGTTTCTATGGATTCGAAGGAGTTACCTGGATATTTGTGGTTTTTACTCATGCCACGATGGCCTAGAATACTAATCGTATTGTCGTTAAGATTCTTGATCTCAAAATCTTGAATATCCTTACTACAGGATATAAGTAATAAGAATAAGAATAATGATATTGGGTTTGTGATCTTCAAATAGGTGCTCCCGCTATGTACTGTTGAGATTCTAGATCGTATATTCAATTCAAATACTCCATTTTATTCTTCCAAACAAATACTCATGGCTGATAATAGGTTTTCAAATCATATTCGGAACAGGCCTAAAAATAGAGAGCGACGCGGCGAGTGTCCAGGGTTTTGTTTAAGCTTCATCTGAAGCGTCTTCCGCTTGATTATTTTACCCCGAACCAGGATCCACTGACCTCGCCCTTGATAGACCTCCGCCGGTTTTAGGTTCTTCAACGATTCATGATATCGAGAAGTGGACCCCATAGTTTTAACACTTTTTTTCGATTCTTAGATGTAATCCTGCGATGTGATTCATTAAGCGGCCAACCCATTTGTTGACTCGAAGAAATATACCTGTGGCGGTGTCTGACTGCCAGGAGATTGATGAGTTCTATCCAAAAATAATTCCAAAACTGAATACACCCTGCGTTTTATCGCCCTTGAGTGCTTCAAATGCTGTCCGAGCCTTGAACGCGGTTGGATGGTTATGTCCCCATTTACTCATGTTCTGCGGTTCCCTATGCATTGCGGTTCAGGCAGAATTTACATCTAAGCCACTCTCCAGTTTAAGGAGTCCACGTTCTAAAGGCCCAACCCGGAGGTGATGGTTCCACGCCCACTATAGTGTAATATGGATCAAGCGGCTCCAACCGAGCGACTCGAATAACTTGATTTACACGCTATAACGGGTTACCTTCAATCCAAGCGAGGATCGTACTTTACCGAATATTCATCGCGTGTGCCTGTAAATTTAGACTTGTAGGCCTCGATCCGGTTAAGGATAGGCCGTTGTCGAGTAAGCATATCGGACACGTCCCGGATGGCACAGCAATGGCTGCCGGTGAGCAGTCTGCGGCCGCGCTTGCTGCACAATATTGGGAATAGGAGATTCAGACTTGAAGTCATTATCAGCCCTGCCAGAGAGACAAAGATCGGAGGTATCGTGCCCATGAAAGTATCGAGGAAGGAATTCATCAAAATGGCGGCGGCTGTGGGTGCCGCCACTGCCATCGGGATCCCGATCACCAAAGCTGCCGCCCAACAGGCTGCCTTGGCGGAAGGCGGCTGGCGGTGGGACAAAGCTGTGTGTCGCTTCTGTGGCACCGGTTGCGGGATCATGGTGGCTACCAAGGATGATAAGGTGGTGGCTGTGAAGGGAGACCCGGCGTCTCCTGTAAATCGAGGCCTGAACTGCGTCAAAGGCTATTTCAACGCCAAGATCATGTATGGGGCCGATCGGCTCACCGAACCGCTGCTGCGGGTCAACGCCCGGGGCCAGTTCGACAAACGGGGCAAGTTCCGGCCGGTGACCTGGGAAAAGGCCTTTGAGGTGATGGCCGAGCAGTTCAAGAAATATTATCAGGAGCTGGGGCCCACCGGGGTGGCGGTATTCGGCTCGGGCCAGTACACCATCCAGGAAGGCTACGCCATGACCAAGCTCATGAAGGCCGGCTTCCGCAGCAACAATATCGATCCCAACGCCCGCCACTGCATGGCCAGCGCTGTGGCCGGCTTCATCCAGACATTCGGCATCGATGAGCCCTCCGGCAACTACGACGATATCGAGATGACCGACACCATGATCCTGTGGGGCGCCAATATGGCGGAGATGCACCCGGTGCTGTGGTCCCGGGTCACCGATCGCCGGCTTTCGAACCCGAAACGGGCAAAAGTGGTCAACCTTACGACTTTCACAAATCGCTGTTCGGACCTAGCCGACCTGGAGATAATCTTCAAGCCCCAGACCGACCTGGCGATCTGGAATTATATCGCCCGTGAAATTGTCTACGAACATCCGGAAGCCATTGATTGGGATTTCGTGAACAATCATACTGTTTTCGCCACCGGCCACGTCGATATCGGCTACGGTATGCGAGGCAATTCCAACCACCCGAAATTCAGTAAAGCCGAAAAGGATACCGTTTCCCGGGAAACAACCAAGGTAGTTAGTGACAGCGAGGGAATGACACTGGGATACGCCGGATATAAGGCCGGTGACACCATGGAGATGAAGCATTCGGGGCAGGCGGGCGCCCATTGGCTGATCACTTTCGAGCACTTTAAAGAGGCCCTGGCGCCCTATACCCTCGATTTCGTGGCCGGCCTTTCCAAGGGGGACGTGAACGAGCCGCTGGACGAATACAAAGCCAAATTAAAGCAATTGGCTGATCTCTACATCGAGCAAGGCCGGAAGGTGGTTTCCTTCTGGACCATGGGCTTCAACCAGCACACCCGGGGCACCTGGGTAAACGAGCAGGCCTATATGATTCACCTGCTGCTGGGTAAGCAGGCCAAGCCGGGCAACGGCGCCTTCAGCCTCACCGGGCAACCCAGTGCCTGCGGGACAGCCCGGGAAGTGGGCACTTTCGCTCACCGGCTGCCGGCGGACATGGTGGTGGCCAATCCCAAACATCGGGCCGTCTCCGAGAAGAACTGGAAGATCCCCGCCGGCACGCTCAATCCCAAGGTGGGCTCGCACTTCACCAAGATCTTGCGTGACATCGAGGATGGCAAAATCAAATGGAGCTGGGTGCAGGTGTGCAACCCCTGGCATGATACGGCCAATGCCAATCACTGGATCGAGGCCGCCCGGAAAATGGATAATTTCATCGTGGTGTCCGAGGTGTACCCCACCGTCTCCGCCAAGGTGGCCGACCTGATATTGCCCAGCGCCATGATTTTCGAAAAATGGGGGGCCTATGGCAATGCCGAGCGCCGGACCCACCACTGGAGACAGCAGGTCACCCCGGTTGGGCAAGCCATGCCCGACCTGTGGCAGTACATCGAGTTTTCCAAGCACTTTAAACTCGGCGAAGTCTGGAAAGCCTGGAAGATAAACGAGGATTTGACTCTACCCGACGTGCTGGCAGAGGCAAAAAGCATGGGGCACGGCCCCGAGGCTACCCTCTACGATGTGCTGTTTGCCAATAGTGAAGCCCGGCAGTACGCCTGGCCGGACCCGGTGGGTGACGGCTTCCTCAATACCGAAGCCGCCGGGGACTCAAGAGCAGTGGCCGGCTTTGGAGGCTACGGCTTCTTCGTGCAGAAATACCTCTGGGAGGAGTACCGCACCTTCGGTGTGGGACACATGCACGACCTGGCTGATTTCGACACCTACCATCAGAACCGCGGACTGCGTTGGCCGGTAGTGAACGGCAAGGAGACCCCCTGGCGATTCAATACCGACTACGACCCGTACGCCCGCAAACTTGGGGATGGCAAGCAGTTCGCCTTCTACGGACCGGCCCTGAAGGCCCTGCCGGAGGGGGACTTGACCGGCCCCGGTTCGGGGGGCAAGACCTCCTTGAAAAACAAGGCCAAGATCTTCTTCCGGCCGTACATGGATCCACCGGAAATGCCCGACGAGCAATACCCCTTATGGCTGGCTACCGGCCGGGTCCTGGAGCACTGGCACACCGGCACAATGACCATGCGGGTACCCGAACTGCACCGGGCCGTCCCGGAGGCCTTGTGCTACATGAATCCCCAGGAAGCCACCCGCCTGAGTATCGGTAACGGCGACCAGGTATGGCTGGAGAGCCGTCGCGGCCGGGTGAAGGTGCGCGTGGCTACCCGCGGCCGGAACCGCATGCCCGAGGGCATGGTGTTTGTGCCCTTTTTCGACGAGCGGGTGTTGATCAACAAAGTAACCCTGGATGCCACCTGTCCCATATCCAAGCAGGTCGACTTCAAGAAGTGCGCCGTCAAAGTGTACCGGGTTTGACCGGTGGAGGTAAAAGGAGTGACTAGTATGTCAATCAATCACCGTGATCGAATTGCTGTGGGGATCGGGATAGTGGCTATGCTGCTCGTTATGGGCTGCAGCCCGGACTCCGGTTCAGCGGGAGACATCCCCGATACTGACTTGAGCTACCGACACGAGCCGCTGGACACCGAGGCTGAAACCCCCGGTACCAGGTACACCGACATCGAGCCGGGTGATAGCCAACTGCTGGAGCGATCCTTCGAAAACGCGCCGCCCATCATCCCTCACAGCCTGACCGATTTGTTGCCCATCACCAGGACCAGGAACGACTGCCTGGAGTGCCACCATCCCGATGAGGCCGAAGATTTTGAGGCCACCGCCATGCCGCCGACCCATTTCTACGACTACCGGCGTGACCGGCAGCTGAATGATGCCAACCCGGCCAATTACAATTGCACCCAGTGCCACGTGCCCAACGCCGACGCACCGGAACTGGTCAAGAATACCTTCCAGCCTCAGTTCCGGACGGATGAGGGCCGGCATGCGTCCAACCTGTTTGAGGTGCGCGACGAAGGGGTCGAGGAAGACTAGCAGTCAGGGTCGCCAGTGGACGGGCGGCGATCCGGATTTACCCCAAGGCTGTGCCAATCGTGAATGTTTCCAGCATAGTGGTGCGTGCCAAGCCGGCGGCGGTCAAATCCGTGATGGCCGCGCTGAAGAAAAGTGGCTTGTGCGACGTTTTCTTCTCTGATGAGCAGGGGCGGATTGTGATCACGGTCGAAGGTGAGAGCGTGGATGGTGAGATTGAGAAATTAAAGGCGATCCAGAACCTGCCGGATGTCCTGGCCGCCGACCTGGTGTATGCGTTTAGTGATGATGAGGAGTGAGCCTGCTGCCTGAACAACCGGGCTCGTGACCAGCGCCGCCAGGGGTTCACGGTAGGGCCTATTTAGGATCCATTCAGGTCCACGATAGGCCCGTAAAAGGACCACTAAAGGGTCACTAAAGGATCACCCTCACCGACGGGGGCGGTGATACCATAAGTTTTTCAAGAAAAAACCACAATGCCCGCCTTCAGACGGGCCAAAGGGACACAAAGGGCGGAAATAAGAGTATAAGATATTAAGAATGAAGAGGTTAATATCTGTTAGATGCCGGAGCCCATTTGCAGATACCGGAACCGGACACCTCACCCTTCTCACGCGCGAGGTCCCTCTCCTAAAGGCGAGGGCAGGAACATCAACTCGCCCTTCGGTTAGCCCATCCAACCAACTCAGGGTAAAATTTTCAAAGAGCGGGAGAAATATAAGGAATTTGTTGAGTGCTGTCGTTCGCCTGGTGCGCGGAAGAGCAAGATTAGCCGCTAAGATCACGAAGGGAACGCTAAGGGGCCGCCAGCTGGGAGGAGAAGTCCACCAGCGGATTGTGGCAGCGGATGGCGGTATTGGGCTATAGTTTGTCTTGTAGCGTGATTGGCCTTCGCAGCATACTGCAAATATCAGCCGCAAAGGGCTTTAGCGCATAAAAGCCTTTAAGCCTCTACTATCGAACGAGCGGCCTAACGAGTCGCATTCCTCTCTTAAAAAGATTAGAGATTAACCTCCTCCATCAAAAACGGCTCACTGATCCAGTGTGCCGTGGTAATGTCACCCTGGTGATCATCTGAGACATCGTAAAATCTCAACTTAAACACGGCCTTGCTGATGCTCCCCTTTGTGGAGGCTGGCAAAGTGAAACTTAAAGCTCGCGTTTCACCGCTTTGCAACTGGCTATTTTCTTTGAGTTTATTTGGCATAATGCCCATTAATGGCATAAGATGATAATATTTTCCAAAAGTATGAACATTACTAAAAACCTCAATTCCATCGGAATCCAAAAGTGACATCTCCAGCACAAGGATGCGTGAAGGACCAGCTGCGGGAATTGCGTGACCCAGTACGTGATTTTGGATCGTTACGTTTAAGCGCGGGAAATTGAGTTCGATATCATGGAGACTCAATACATCGCGGTACATTGCACTGTTCCGTGAGGCACTGTCAAAGCCATGATATGGCTCATCGTTTCCCCGGGGCTGCATGTGGCAACCTTGGCACGTAACGCCTTCTTGAGCGGCTTCGCTTTTCTGCCATTCAAAGTAAAGTGACAATATAGGATCGCTTGAAAAAGGGCTTATCATGGTGTGGCAACTAGCGCAAAAGTCCGCTGATTTCATCCTTGCACGTCCAGGGCTGTATTTCTTCTCGTGCGTTTCTTCAATAGATACTTCCGGGATCACCGTTCCGTGGCAGGTCTCGCAGTTTACGCCTTCGTTGACTTCCTTACTCCCGTGACAGGCATAGCACATCGGCTCACCCATCATGGCATTGAATGCGAAATTGCCGGTAAACTTGTCCTTGAAATCGAGAAATGGCTTGTTGGTAGTCGCTACTGCATGGGCTGAATTTTGAGACCACTGGGTGTAAATTTCCTCATGGCAATCGCCGCATGTCTCGGCACCCAAATGTTCACCGATCTCATAGTTAGGAATCTTCGCAGCTTGTATCTCTTGATACACCGGTCCAACTTTTTTATAAACGAACCAAAATGTTATGATGAGTAAAACGGCAGAAATTGTGATTATTATCAATGTTTTTCTTCTCATGATAATATTATCTCCTCACTAACTACGATAATATAATACGTCATGCTGTCAGTTTAACTATCATTTATTGAGAAATGCACTGGGCCGTTGCAACCTTATATTGTGTCTGTACCCGTGCTGGAATGTAGTTCCATTTACCGCCTAAACCAATAAATAACCATTGTAATCAAACCACTTAGCTCGAGGAGCACAGTCTAGTAATTATTACTAATAGCGTGAACAGAGGAAATCGCAATTTCAATCCAGGCCCCGGCTCCTTGACCAACCAAGAGGGGTGATGCGGGATCGTAAGCCTGCTGCTGCCTCTGACCCGGCCGCTAAGAAAAATCAAAAGTAAAACCTTGAATTCAGCAAGCAGGCCTCTTAGATTTTTATATGGGTTCATGCGGCCCTAGTACCGTCCACGCGCTGCAATAATTGGGTTTCAACGGCCGGATAGATGACGTTCTCATGCGAGCGTCAATGTGACGGGAATCAGCCGGCCATCTGTCCATCGGGGGCAGTTCAGCCAGTGATGTCAAAGACAATGAAAA
>CBDVAP010000074.1:0-13735 GCA_965372015.1 uncultured bacterium
GCCGAGTTAACCGACATGATGACTGTTACAACTGGATCCATAGTAGATGAATAGGGGCTTATCAGGGATTACGGCGTTCAAAGCACATGAAGTTATTCGCCAGCCAGGGAACTATGTCTTTATCCTGCATTTTATTTCTCACTGATTCTGAGAGCGAGCGGTTGTATTGGAAATCTTCATTCTCAAATAAATCGATCCAGAAATCGTACGGCTGCTCATTGATATGCCCAACGCCTCCCTGTCCAACTGGGGCCGCAGTGAAGATAACGGTATCTGCATAAGAGGTGCAGTTTGTAATCAATTGCGGTGATAATTTGGTCTGAATATGCTCCGCAACCTCAAAACACATAACCAAATCGAATGTCTTGTCGATATGGATCGGTTTTGTTGCATCAGCCTTAAAGACTTCTACCTCCTGTGGGGCTATCTGTACGGCTGCGTCGCTGTAGTCGCAGCCCAATACGGTTTTTCCCGTTTTGCGGAATTCGTTGATATATAGCCCCATGCCGCATCCAATATCGAAGAGAGTATCGTACCTGAAGAAGGAATTGATGATCTTTGCAACTTGTTCAGCAGTCTTCACCTTCATCTGGTTGGCATCATCATAGAACTCATCATCGTAGATGCTTTGAATGATGAGGCGCGACAGGACCGGGAGGCGAAGTTTCAAGAGCCCATCAAATAGGAGATGGAATCGATTGTAGGTCTTGCGCTTCATCAATTAGAGATCTGAATGAGTTTTTCACCTTTCAAGATCTTCTTGAGGTACCATTTTAACAATTCCGGTGGATTGCCTTTAATGCTGGGAAGAATATCGGAATCACCACAGAGGCCATTAGGATACATACACGTTTTGGCATCGATTTCGTCTAGTATAATTTGTGGCATGCTCTCCCAAATATCGTCAAAATTATCTTCACGCAGATTCCCGATTATCCGGTCATCACTCAGCTTGAAGTTACAGGGATACACATCACCCTCGGGTGCGATATGGACAATCTGTCTGCCGGCGTAACAAGGCATACTGCGTTTATTTACGATAGAATCATACAAGTATGAGCTGGTTACATACGCAGGCAAGAAAACCAGATTGTGCAGAAATCCTTTGTTCTTGTAGACTCTCTCTACATGTGCGGCAATTACGTCTTCCATGCCCGGCTTCCAGAATACCAGATCATCCTCACTTACTTGGAACCGTTGGTTCATCACAGTCCAGCAGATATAGGCGTAGGTGCCGTTCCGCTCTGCAAAATCTTGAACCCAATCGAAATGATCGACATTGTCTTTGCAAAAAGTGAAACTAAAGGCAACAGGGACTAAGTCCTTGATTCTCTCGTAGGTTTCAACGACTCTTTCAAAATTATCGGGGATACCGCGAGTCAGGTCATGAATTTCTTTCGGCCCATTCAAACTCAATCCAACCAAATCGATGCTGAGGTTTGGATTGGCTTTTCTTATCTCACGGAACATTTTTTCCGTACGTTCCGGATTAATCCCATTGGTGGTCAAATTCAGACCGGCACTGGGGATGTTTTTATGGAGGACTGAAACTAGATCGGGCAGGTCACTACGTAGAGTCGGCTCTCCACCGCTCAGTGTAATATATTTAGTATTTGAGAAATACTTTGATTTTGTGAATTTGTCAATCTCTTCCACAGTTAGATCCTGGGATTCTTCCATTTTCCATATCGAGCAAGTAGTACACTTGGAATTGCACCTCCAGGTGGTAGTAAATCTTAATCCATGAATCTCCTTGCGGTTGTTTGTTACATGTCGAAGCCATCTGCCGTATTGATTAATACCCATAAATTTTATCCGATGTCTTGATGATCAATGTTTGTGAAATAGTAATTCAAATCTGAGGTCTGAGTGTTTCGCTCGTTGGAGTGCAACCACTTCAATAGATGTCCACAGCTATTTCATATCATAAGATTGGTCTGGGGTGGTTTCGCTACGGTAAACTCACTCGAACTCCTCACGGAATTTACTTGTTTCGCCATATGCCTTCCAAGAATGATGATATCACCCACGACTACGGCGGAGCCTCAAGCAATTATTTGAATTAAAGCGATTATTCAGATCGGAGTATGTATTACCAGTCCAACCCCATGTATAAAAATGGCCTTGCGTTCCGGCCGGGTTTTAATTTCCACTCAGCATAACGCCTAAAATGACTTTGATTACGGAAGGTGGTGACCTTGTCTTTCCAGGATAGTACCCAGCAGCGGACGATGCTGCTGTCTATACTCGCACTCTTTACTCTCTCATTAATACTCTACATAAAACCAGCCGGTGGCGATTATGTATTCGCCGGACCGGATTACCTCACACCCAAAGCCTTGGGTGAGGGGATGAGACTCATTGAGGAACAGACTGGTGAGCATCTCTTGTGGCAACCGGGTATTTTCTCCGGTATGCCAACCTTGCATGCTTTTAATGATATCTCACGGCTTTACCTCCCGGAACATATCGCAAGCGTGATGTCGTCTGTGGGTATCCCCATATTCTGGTTTTACCTAATGCACCTGGTGTTCGGCGGCTGCACGCACTGGGCCGCACAAAGGAGGCCACTGCCACAATCCGACGGGCGCTCGCCTATGGCCTGCTGAGCGGGCTGGTGGTGGCTTTCGTACTTGTGTTGGGCGCCGGGCGTATCAGCACAGGTGTCTTCCATGCCCGGGACCCTTTCCTGGGTCGGCTGATGATCTGGTTCGCTCTAATGATCCCCCTCATGGTCGTGGCGCAAATCACGGCCGGAGCCAGCCAGGGCTTCAAGGTGCTCAAACATCCGGCGCTGGCACTGCACATTTTCCCACCGATTTTCCTGTGCCTAGCCTTTTCGATGCTGGTATGGTGGGCAGGTCCCTTATGGTCTATTGCCGCGGCTGTCGTCGGCTCACAGGTCGTTTCGGTGGGAGCTGCTCTATTTTTCTTGACGAGACTGGTGCCGGTTCACCGTAAAGCCGTCAAGCCTCCCGATGCGGGACTGCTGCACTTTTCCATCCCCTTAGTGCTGGCCGTCGTCATGACGATGCTCATCCACTGGAGCGATATTATAATGCTGGGTATTCTTACTGATAGCCAGACGACAGGTCTCTACCTACCGGCGGTCAGGACGGCGGGCATGATGGCCCTGTTTACCGCCTCCTTAGGCGGGATCCTGGCACCTATCATCTCGGGCTTCGATGCCCGGAATGAGAAATCGAGGATTCACGATTTGCTGCGGCTGGTCGGCCGGTGGAACTTTGCCGTTACCTGGCCCGCCTTCCTCTTCCTGTTGTTGTATGCGCCCAAGGTGATGCTTGTTTTCGGTGCGGATTTTCTGGCAATGTGGACAGTCTTGCAGGTTTTGGCCCCGGCACAGGTTATCCTGTCGCTGGGGATGAGCAGTGCTCTCGCCCTGACAATGACCGGACATCCTAGAACCGCTCTGGTGAACAATACTATTGCACTGGTGGTCAATGTCCTGGCAAATCTGTACCTGATTCCCCGCTACGGTCCACTGGGTGCGGCCCTGGGAACTACGGCGGCAATAGGAACGCTTACATTGCTGCGCCTGGTTGAGCTGTGGGCTCTGCATCGAATGCATCCCTTCACCTGGAAATATACCAAGCCGCTACTGGCTGGGGTGGCCACTTTTACTGTGTGTTTCCTCGCTAACAAGTTTATATTTGACTGGCACACGGTGGCCGTGTTGCTGGTGGGAGCGGTGGTCTTCGTAAGTGTTTATGCCGCTTCCCTGTATCTGTTGCGTCTGGATGAGACCGACCGAGAGGTGTTGGCGGCCGTACGTCGTAATCTGAAAAAGGGCATGTTTTGAACCTGTGGTCCCGCCATAAGAAGTACACGTTCTAGCATAGGTGATACTCTCGACTTGATGAAGAGTACCTAAGAGAATTTGTATAAATCAATGATTGTGTCTTTTCAGCAAGCAGGTGGAGTAAAATGCTGAAACCAGGCACTTCACTGCCGGGGCTAATACAATGTTATGAAGTGCTAACGAAGTATTGCTATATTCCAACGCAATATTTGACTAAAGAGATGTTGAAATACTGCAAACATGCAGCCTAATAAAAGTTATCTGGAAAAAAAGAGGGAATCAAATGAAAATACCAGAAAGATTGACAAGATCAATTAATAAACTAGGAAAAGCAATTTTACGACCAATAAGAAGCAGATTTGGGAAAAAATATGCTTCTGAACTATCTTTCTGGAGAAACCGGCTCAAAATTGACAATGGAACATTTGAAAATTCTCATTACCTTTATTACCAGCGACTAATGTTATCGATGGCTGAAGAGCCTGACGATGGCTTTCTAAAAGGAAAGGTTGTTGCTGATTTTGGCTGTGGCCCCAGAGGCAGCTTAGTCTGGGCAATCTCCGCATCATTACGAATAGGTATTGATGTGCTTGCTGACCGTTATTCCGATGAGTTCACGGACAATATTACTTCTCATGGAATGATATACTTAAAGTCTACTGAAAAAGTTATTCCGTTGCCATCGGATTTTGTTGATGTGATGTTTACGCTAAATGCTATTGATCATGTTGATTCGTTTTCCGCTATGTGTAGTGAAATAATTAGGGTTTTAAAACCTGGCGGAGAATTTATCGGCAGCTTTAACCTTGAAGAGCCAGTTACGCACTGCGAACCCCAAACGCTAAACGAGAAGATCATTAAAAAAAATCTACTAAACAATTTGGATGTGCAATCTTACCGAATAACAAAACAGGGATCCGCTGAAAATCAATACAAATCTTTTTTTAACGGGAACCTAAGTTATGAACAAGGTCAAAAGGGGTACCTCTGGGTTAGAGCCAAGAAAATCAGATGACAAAGTGCTGTACCTAACCGCTATTCCGCTGAGCTCCACAACGGCAATAGGGCCGCTAACATTGCTGCGCCTGGTTGAGCTGTGGGCTCTGCATCGAATTCATCCCTTCACCTGGAAATATACCAAGCCGCTACTGGCTGGGGTGGCCACTTTTACTGTGTGTTTCCTCGCTAACAAGTTTATATTTGACTGGCACACGGTGGCCGTGTTGCTGGTGGGAGCGGTGGTCTTCGTAAGTGTTTATGCCGCTTCCCTGTATCTGCTTCGTCTGGATGAGACCGACCGAGAGGTGCTGGCGGCCGTACGTCGTAAGTTGGCAAGGGGATTTTTTTGAACCCAAGCTCATTTCGGAAAATTCGACCCCGGCTGCCGGCCCTACTGGTTCCGGTCGGCGCGGGGTTTGCACTCTATTATCAGCCGCTTTTGGGGAGCTATGTCTTTGCCGGTGTATATTTTAGCGCGCTATATGGCCTGAGCCTGGAACCAGATGACCGGGCATTACTAAGGGCCTTCCAGCGAAAATTCGAAAGGTGGCGATCTTGAAAAGCTGGTATGATGCGGTAAGTAAACCACGGTTGATAATACTTTTGCTCTGCCTGGCGTTACCGGCGGGATTGTACTTTAAGGTGCTAACCGGGGGCTACATCTTTGGTGGGCCGGATTTCCTAGCCCCGGCGGCATTGGGGCAAGGTTTGCAGGCCTTGAAGACCCAGACCGGGGAGGAGCCGACCTGGCTACCTACTATTTTCTCAGGGATGCCCCGCTATCATTCCTTCACCAATATTTCGCATCTTTATTTCCCGACTATCATCGGCAGTGTTATCGTTGCCATAGGGCTCCCGGGCTTCTGGATCTATATCCTGCACCTCATTTTTGGGGGTGTGGGTTGCTATCTATTGGTGAAGCACTTGAAGGGTTCCTTCGCCGCCGGTCTGCTAGCCGGCCTCGGTTTTATGCTGATGCCTTACATCAATACAATGCTGGTGCATGGTCACGGCAGTCAGATGATGACGTTAGTGTATCTCCCGTGGGTGATCTACGCCCAGTTGCGCCTGTATGACCGCACCACTGTCGCCGGCGCGGCTCTGCTGGCCCTGTTGGTGGGCTTGCAACTACAGCGGGGGCATGCCCAGATTGCCTACTACACCCTCATGCTGGCGGGACTATTATTCGTGGTGCAGGTGGTCAAGGGGTGGCGTGATTCGCAACAATCCCAGGCGGGCACTATCCGGTTTGTACTGCTTTTTGCAGCGGCTATGGTTGTGGGGCTGGCACTGGCGGCGGCCGTGCTGAGCCCCGTGCCGAATTCTAGACCCTCCAGCATTCGCGGGGGCCGGGCCGGGGGCGGCACCGGTTTTGAGTACGCTACCATGTGGTCCTTCAGTTTCGGCGAAACCATGACCTTCATACTGCCCTCGTTCTACGGTTTTGGCGGCGTCACCTACTGGGGTGATATGCCTTTCACCGATTATCCCAATTACATGGGCGTCATTCTGCTGGCCCTGGCCGTTTGGACGGTGGCGATCAAGCGCACCTGGCTGACCTGGACCCTGGCGGCGGCGGCCGGCCTGGCATATCTCATCAGCCTAGGGCATAATTTTTTCGTCTACCGGCTGTTTTTCAATTTCATGCCCTACTTCAATAAGTTCCGGGTACCGGTGATGATTTTGGTGCTGACCCAGTTCAGCGTGGTGATACTGGCAGGGCTGGGCCTGGACTCGTTGTTGGATCGGTTGAAAAGCCTGAAGCCTGAGGTGCAGCAAAAGTACGCCCTATGGGCCGCCGGGACAGTGGCACTCCTGACGGTGATTTTCTTCGCCTTGCCGGGGATGATGGGGGGTAGCCTGCCTGCGCCCAGGGGTGTCTCGGCCCAGGTGGCCGATCAGGTCAAGCAGTTGCGCCTGGACATGATCCGGATGGACGCCGTATGGTTTCTGGTGGTGGCCGGTGGCGCGGTGGCGCTGGGCTACCTGTGGCTTAAGGGCACTCTAAGGCGGCGGTGGCTGCTGGCGGGCTTGGCGATCCTGACCGTCCTCGACCTGGGCCGGGTGGACCGGCTGATCATCCAGCCGCCGCCCAGCAGTATGCGGGCTGCGGTGCTCCAGCCGCGGGCCTTTGTCAGCCGGTACTTAAGCAGTGATCCCGTAATCGATTTGCTCACTTCCGCCCCAGGTAAATTCCGTATCCTGCCTCTGGGCGGCCTGCAGAACGATAACCGCTGGGCGGCTTTCGGGATCGAATCCATTGCCGGCTATCATCCCGCCAAGCTGGCCAATTACGACCATTTCATGCAAACCACCGGATTTCGCAGCGGTGGCATATTGCGGATGTTGAACGTGAAATACCTGGTGGGCCAGCAACGATTCAGTGATCCGCGGTTCGAGGAGGTGCTGGTTGGTAATCTGTACAGCGGTGGTCAGTATCGACCGGCGGTGGTCTACCAGTATCATAATTTTCTGGAGCGGGCCTGGTTCCCCGAACAGGTGGCAGTGGGGGGGTCCGCACAGCAGGTTATCGAGCAGCTGATGAAGCCCAATTATGACCCCAGCGCGGTGGTGTATATTTCCGATGAGTATGGGGCGGACAGCTTGATTGGCGGTAGCGGTCGGATTTTAAAAAGTGCCTGGCAGTCGGACCACATTCGATTGGAGGTGGCCACCGAGCAGCGGGCCCTGCTGGTGGTGAGCGAGATTTATTATCCGGCGGGATGGGTGGCCCGGATCGATGGCGGGGAGGTGCCAATCTACCCGGTGAACACCATCCTGCGGGGGGTGATGATCCCGCCGGGGGGGCACACGGTGACCCTTGACTTCGAGCCGGCCGACCTGCGATGGGGCCGCTGGATCAGCCGGCTGGCGCTGTTGGCGGTCATACTGGGGTTCATTCCAGCGGCAATCACCAGGTTCCGGTCGTGAACCTCTACCGCTATTCCGTCAATCTGAAGGCCGGGCTGTTCGCCCTGGGGGTCATCATTGTGATTTCGCTGTTGTGGTATACCCAGTCGCTGGTGGCCGACCTGCAGACCAACGAACGCAAACTGCTGGATTTCTACGCCCAGCTGATCGGTAAGGTAGCCACCGAGGCCCATTCGGAGGACCTGGGCTTCGTGTTCGACCAGGTGATCCAGCAGATACAGTTTCCCATAGTAGTAACCTCCGACAACGGCCGGGCGGTGAGCTGGCGGAACGTACGGGTAGACTCGTCCCTGACCGACGGGGACCAACAAGCGTACTTAGCGAAGCTGATCGGGCGCATGGACCGGGGGCACCAGCCGGTGGAGGTGCGCTATGGCGACCGGTTGATCTCCCGGATCCACTACGGGGACAGTTCCGTGGTCAGCCGGCTGCAGTGGTTGCCGTTCGTGGAGATTGTAGTGGCGGCGCTATTTATCCTGCTGGGATTTGCCGGATTTTCACTGATCCGCAACAGCGAGAAGAGTTCGATCTGGGTGGGCATGGCCCGGGAGATGGCTCACCAATTGGGCACGCCGGTCTCGGCCCTGATGGGCTGGACCCAGCTGCTGCGCGACCGGAGTTCCACCGATCAGGAGACCTTGGACGAGTTGGAACTGGATGTCCACCGGCTGGAGCAGATCGCCGACCGGTTTCACAAGATCGGCAGCCTACCGCATTTTGAGGAATGGGACTTATACCTGCTGGCCGAATCCTCAGCGGCCTATTTCCGCCAGCGCCTGCCCAAGGCCGCCGATACCACCATCACCGTCAGCGGCAGCAGCGCCCGGGTACGAGGCGCGGAGACGTTGTTGCAGTGGGCCCTGGAGAACCTGATCAAGAACGCCCTGGACGCCTGCCAGGGACGGAAAGGGGTGATCGGGATCAAGGTGGAAGCGGGGAGCGACCGCCGCGGCCGGCCGGTGAGCATCATCGAGGTCTGGGACAACGGGACCGGCATCAATCTGCGCGACCGCCGTAACATCTTCCGGCCGGGATTCTCCACCAAACGGCGCGGCTGGGGCCTGGGGCTGAGTCTCACCCGGCGCATCGTGGAAGACATCCACCGGGGCCGGCTGCGCCTGGTGTCCTCTCAGCCCGGGGAGACGGTGATCAGGATGACGCTGCCCTCTTCTGGGGGCTAGGGGCTGGGGACTGGAGGTTTGGGGCTAGTAGACAGAAACCGCCAAGGCGCAAAGTACGCCAAGGAAGAACGAAACTGGGAACCAGGACCCTTCGGCTCTGCTCCCCCGCCGATGGCGGGATTCAGGGCAAGACTCGGAACCAGAAACCCGGGACTTGAAACTCGCCTGCCAATAATCAAGCCGGTTGACAACCAAAGGCCGGTGATTACCGTCTTACTAACGAACGGTGCCAAATCCAGCCGCTAGTTATTTTGACCGGGACGCAAGGCTTCCTGGTGTTGTGAGGCCGGTGGTTAATTCATCGGGAGCGGCGGGAGCAATCGAAATAAAATACGGTAATTATCATGCGGCTATATAGATTCGGCCTAGCGTTGTCATTGGTCTCTATGGCCTATCCACAGGCTGCGGACCAGGCCGACCACTACGCCAAGGATTTCCAGGCCCAGCGGCTGACCGCAGCCGTGTCCATCGACGGGTACCTGCACGAACCGGCCTGGGGGGAGCCGGGGCTGACCGACTTTGTCCAGCGCGACCCGCTGGAGGGGGAAGAGCCCACCCAGCGCACCGAGGTGTGGGTGGCGTATGACCAGTCAGCCTTGTATATAGCCGCCCGGCTCTACGATAGCGCCCCGGATTCCATCGTGCGGCGCCTGGCCCGGCGGGATGAGGATACCTCGGCCGATTTCTTCATATTCGGGGTGGACCCCTGGCACGACCATCGCAGCGGCTTCTATTTTCGGGTCAACGCCGCCGGCGCCATTGAGGACGGCACTTTTTCCAACGATGCCTTCACGGACGACTCCTGGGATGGGGTCTGGGAAAGCGCCGTTACCGTGGATGAACAAGGCTGGAACCTGGAGATCAAGGTACCATTTTCGCAGCTGCGCTTCCCAAAAAAGGAAGAGCACGTCTGGGGGATGAATTTTGCCCGCTGGATCGAGCGCAACCAGGAACTGGATTATTACGTGATGGTGCCCAGGAATTCAAGTGGGGATGTTTCATGGTTTGCCCATATGACCGGCATTGCAGGCATCGAGCGACCCAGCACCCTGGAACTGCTGCCCTACAGCGCCGGCCGGGCGGAGTACCTGCATCCGGAAAGCGGCGACCCTTTCAATGACGGCAGCAACTATTTCGGGCAGGCCGGGCTGGATATAAAGATGGGGCTGACCAGCAGCATGACCCTGGATGCCACCATCAACCCCGATTTCGGCCAGGTGGAAGTCGACCCGGCCGTCATCAACCTGGGCTATTTCGAGACCCACTACGAGGAAAAAAGACCGTTTTTTGTCGAGGGAGCCAGCATTTTCGGGTTTGGCAATGGCGGGACCACTAACAATTGGTCCTTTAATTATGGCGCTCCGACCTTCTTCTACTCACGTCGCGCCGGTCGTCCGCCGCAATTGGAGCCTACCGGGGACTATGACTTCAGCTCCATACCGACCAACACCTCGATCTTAGGCGCGGCTAAAATTTCCGGTAAACTGAATCCCCAGTGGTCGTTGGGGCTGGCCAATGTGGTCACCGGCCGAGAGGAGGGACGACTGGACTCGGCGGGCAACCGGTTCCGTGAAACCGTTGAGCCCTTGGCGAACTATTCGGTCGTACGTCTGCAACGCGAGATAAGCCAGGGGCGGCATGGACTGGGCCTGCTCGGCACGTCCACCTATCGCGACCTACGCACGGCCAACGGTCGATCAACACTGCCGCACAACGCCCAGGCCGGGGGCGTCGATGGCTGGGTGACCCTGGATCCCGAGGGGACCTACATCGTTAGCGGTTGGCTGGGCGGCACCCGGATTTTCGGCCAGCGGACCATGATGACCGACCGGCAGGGCTCCTTTCCACATTACCTGGACCGCCCTGATGCCGGCCACCTGGAGCTGGACAGCAATGCCACCGCCATGACCGGTATGGCGGGCCGGCTGTATATCAACAAGGAAAAGGGGGACGTGGTCTTCAACTCGGGGCTGGCGGCCACCTCGCCCGGATTCGACGTGGGCGAGCTGGGCTTTCAGTACGAAGCCGACCAGATCAACTGGCACGTGGCCGGGGGGTATCATAATCAGGACCCCGGTAAGATCCTGCGTTCTTCCTTTATAGCGCTGGCCTTTGTGAAGAACTGGGACTTCGGTGGCACTCCCTATGGCGGCGGGTATTTCCTGTTCTCCGACGGCCAGTTCCTGAACTACTGGAGCCTGGGATTCGAAGCCGGCTACTTTCCAGAGTACAACGATAAGTATATTACCCGGGGCGGGGTATGGGCCAAGCACCCCCGGGCCTACTTCATCAACTGGTCGGTATCCACCGATTCGCGTAAGGATTTGTCATTTTACGGCAGTCTGCAATACGGGCGGAGCACCCGGCGCTTCTGGTCGCTCAATAGCGGCATTACCTGGAAGCCCAACACCCGGCTGCTGGTACAGGTGTCGCCGGAGTATATGTACGACGAGACCGAAGCCTTTTACCTGGACCACTTCTCCGACCCCACGGCCACTAACACCCACGGCCAGCGCTACATATTCGGTGAGGTAGTGCAGCACTCCCTATCGCTCAGTACGCGAGTGAACTTCACCTTCTCACCCACGTTGAGCCTGCAATTGTATACCCAGCCGTTAATCTTCGCCATCGACTATTTCGACTATAAGGAGCTGGCCGAATCAGGCACATTCAAGTTCAATATTTACGGGGATGACGGCCAGTCCACGGTCAGCATCGATGAGGAGGCCCGCGAGGTGAGCGCCGACCCGGACGGGCCAGGCGGCCCGGCCGATACGCTCTACTTCGGTACCGGGGACTTCAACTTCAAGTCGCTGAAAGTCAATGCCGTGCTGCGTTGGGAATTCCGGCCGGGGTCGGTGTTCTACCTGGCCTGGACCCAGGAGCGGGTGGACAACGACGAATATACCGGCGCCTTCGATCCGGGACCGAACACGCGAGCCTTGTTCGGCCGCCGCCCCGATAACATCCTGCTGCTCAAGTTCACCTACTGGCTCAATCCGTAGGTTGGGGTTGACGGGTCGCCCTGGCGGTGGGCCGGCCGCGACTCCAGCATCCGACTAAAGGGTCTTTGAACCGGGCCTTGAAATCGTTAAACTCCCACAATCGTCAGTCAACATCAAAGTTGGGGGGTTCAAAATGAAGTTGAACGTCAAAGCCTGTGCCATTACCGGCGCATTGTTGTGCGGGACAGGCCTGTTTCTGATCACCTGGTGGGTCATTGTGCTGGATGGCGCCACGGGCGAACCGACAATAATAGCCCGGGTCTATCGGGGCTATAGCATCAGTGCCGTGGGCAGCGTCATCGGCCTACTGTGGGCTGCGGTCGACGGGGCAATTTGCGGGGCCGTTATCGCCTGGCTGTATAATTACTTTGCCGGCGGGCAATCAGCCGAGTCGGTCTAGTAGCAGGCAGCCCAAAAGATTGCCCAGCTATACTGATTAAATAGCCGGCACCCGGCACTTTATTTCCGTGGGCGTTGCCCGGTCCGACGGACCGCTGTATCTACTTCCGGCAATAACCAGCCTCAGCTCTTCCCCCTGCCACCCGGCATTCCTGGTGGGAATTGGGGTAACTTCGCCCCTAACTGCAAATCCACCAGAGGGGAAACAACGTGCGAATATCAATACTGCTACTGGGAGTAATCATGATGGTATCACTGTCCGCCCAGGAGGGCGCCGATGCCCTGGCGGCCGTGCGCCGGACACGGCTCAGCGAGCTGCTGCCGCAGATCCTCAAGGCGAAGAAAATCGACTGCTGGCTGACGTTCACCCGGGAGGGGGCCAGCGATCCATTGCTCAGCCAGCTGGGCAGCAATCATATGGTGGCCCGGGCGGCCCTATTGTTCGCCCACGACCGCCAGGGCAACTACCGGCGGGTAGCCATCGCTGCCTCGTACGATGTTACGCCCCTGATAAACAGCGCCCTGTACGATACGGTGATCTCGTATAAGCAGGAAGGGGTGCGGCCGCACCTGCAGCAGATTATGGCGGAGCTGGACCCGGCGGTGATCGCCGTGAACCGCTCCCGGGACGTACCCATGGCGGACGGCCTGACGACGGGGCTGTTCGATTACCTGGTGGAGGTGTTGCCGGAGTATAGCCCGCGGTTCACATCCTCGGAGGGGTTGATCCTGTCACTGTTCAGCCGGAAGCTGCCGGCGGAGATCGCCGCCGTGCGCGAGGCGGCCGAAAAAACCCAGCAAATTGTGCGGGAAGCCTTTACCAGTAAAGTAATCAAGCCCGGTAAGACTACCGAGAAGGATGTGGCGGACTACCTGCGCCGCCGGGCGGAGGAACTGGGGATGGAGGAGTCGTGCATGAACATCGTGGTGGGCCCCATGCGAATCCATTCGGAACCCAGCGACCGGGTGATCCAACGCGGGGACCTGCTGCGGGCCGATATCTGTTTCAAGGTGCGGGGTTATAGTTCCGACATCCAGCGCACGGCATACGTGTTGCGTAAGGGGGAGCAGAAAGCACCGGATTTCGTTTTGGGGTTATGGGCTGATGTGAAGGCGTCCAACCTGGCGGCCCTGGCAGCCATCAAGCCGGGTGTGCCGGCCACTGAGGTTGATAAGGCCGGGCGGTCGCTGCTGGTAAGCCGGGGCTACGAGGAGTACCCCCACGGCACGGGGCACCCCATCGGGATGCAGGTGCATGACATCGGTCCCCTGCCCATGCCGGATTGGCCGGAGCGCTACGGCAGCGGAGCCTTTGCCCTGCTGGAGCCGGGGATGACCATGGCCATCGAGCCGGCCCTGTACATCGACGAACCACGGCTGGGGGGCTACGTCAACTTCGG
>CBDVAP010000075.1:0-13636 GCA_965372015.1 uncultured bacterium
AGCGCACCGATCAACAAAATCAGATTCTGGCCCAGGTGGATGCCTTGCCCCAGAAGCAGAAAACCGTGTTTGTATTGCGCTACTACCAGGGCCACAAGATCAAAGACATTGCTAACTTATTGGGTCTGACCACTGGTACGGTCAAGCGCTACCTGCACCGGGCGACCCTCAAACTGCGTAAGGAGCTGGCGGCTTATGCCTAAACGAGTTTCACGCCACCCCCTGATGACCGACGATCAACTCCAGGAGTTGTTCTCGAAGATCAAACCGGTCTACCAGATCGACCAGCAGTGGTTGAGCGACCAGCGGTTTCGCCTGATGGGCGCCCTGGAAGTGGCTGAGGAAGGCCACCTGTGGCGCCGGATTGGTGAACGCCTGAACCTGTGGTGGGAGGAGCTGCCTTATATGTGGGTGGCGGCCCGGCCGGCGCTGGCGCTGGTCTCTGCGGCGCTGGTAGGGATACTGGTGGGCCGATTCCTGCTCTAGGCTCCGGTTGTTCCCGGTGCGCAGCTAGCGGCCAGTGGCGAAAGCGCTGCTCCCCAGGTGAATCTGGTCGAGATGATCCGCGCCGGTGAGGTGAAGGGGATCGATGTGGGACTGAGCGACGACCCGGACAACCCGGTCGAACTGATAATAACTACCGGTCACAAGATGCAGTTGACCGGCTCCGCCGAGCGGGAAGATATCCTGGCGGCCCTGGAATACGTGCTGGTGAAGGACCCCAACCCGGGCCAGCGGCTGCAATCGGCCCGTATCCTGGGGAACAGCTCCCGGCTGGGAGAAAAGGAATCCACCATCATGGCCTTGGTCTCGGCCCTGTTGACCGACGAGAATCCGGGAGTGCGTACCTCGGTGATCAAGAGCCTGCGGGGGGTACAGCACCCGCTGGTGAAAGACGCCCTGATAAAGACAGTGCTGGAAGACGCCAACGAAGGTGTGCGCCGAGCCGCGGTGGATAATATGAGCTATTTCCTGACCGACCTATCGGTGCGCTCAGCCCTGTTGCTGGTGTCCCGGATGGACCCCATTGAAACCGTGCGTTACCAGGCCTACCAGGTGCTTTCCGAGGCACCCGATGGCCTGGACGACGAAAGCCTGGATTCACAGTAATAATGAAACTTTTCTCGGCCATATTGCTCCTCGCCCTGCCCCTGGTAGCCCAGGACCCGGTACCTCCTGCACCGCCTGCACCGCCTGCACCACCCCAGGTGCCCCAGCCGGACTGGATTCACGGCAAGTACCAGTCGGTCATCAGCCACTCACTCCAGGCCTCGGCCAACGGGTCCTTGATCATGGTGGACCTGCAAGGAGACGTAACGGTTTTGGGCACAGACGGGGAACGGTTGGAAATACGTGAAATAATTCGGATCAAGGGTGTGGCGAGCCCTGATGAAGCCCGGCAGATAATAACCCTGTCAACCGGCGCACTGATTATCGAAATCCCCAACGAACCGGCCACCTACCGATTTACTCCCACAACCCGGAAACAGCGGCATATGTCTTTCGATTATCTCGTCCAGGTACCCCGGCCTTTCAGCGTGGCGGTCAAAGCATACGCCGGTGATGTGGACCTGAAGGACTTGGTGGGTGATTTACTGGTAAATACCGGCAGTGGGGATATCGGGCTTTCCAACTGCAGTGGGAAAATAGAGGTCCAGACCGGCGCCGGCGATATCGACGCGGTTTATATTGAGGGGCGGATTGAACTGAATACCGGAGCCGGAGATGTGGAAACCCGCCACGCCAAGGGCCAAATCACCGTCAACTCTGGCGCCGGGGACGTAGAAATGGTCAGCTCCGAAGGCAGTTTCGATATCAATACCGGCGGCGGCGGAATCGATCTAAGGAACATTACCGGCGACCGGGTGGCCGCCAAGACCGGCGGTGGGGATATTGACCTGCAGAGCATCACGGCTGTTGTGAATGTCATGTCGAAAGGCGGCGATATTTCTGTAGAGTACCTGGTCGGCAATCTGGAAGTAGCCACTGGCGGGGGCGATGTGGACACCGAGGACACCGATGGCGACCTGGTGATTTTAACCCGGGGCGGCGATATCCGGGTGGAACGGGTCTCCGGCCTGGTGCGGGTCAAGACCAACGCCGGCGACATTACTATTGAAGAGATGACCTTAAAGAACCCCAGCGACCAAAAATCAAGAATTACTTCCGGCAGCGGCGATATTTACGTCAGTTACGATATCAACAAGCCGGTCCAGGTGGAGGCCCGGCTGTACGGCTACTCCCCGCGCTATGCAGCCCACCACTTTGAAGGCAACCTGGAACTCGACCTGCTGAATGAAGACGGCAGTACTTTGGGGATTTACAGGGTGGATGATCCGTATCATACCATTGAAATTGAAACCACCAGCGGCACGATAGAGATCGTGCGTGGAAGGGATTAGCTATGCGTATACTACTTAATGCTACCGGCCGGGCGCTCATCATTTTCTTCATGGTCGCCGGCCACCTATGGGCCCGGGAGCCATCAGCCCGAATGGACACCAGCCAGGTTAATGTGGATCCTGCGGGCGAGATCAAGATATTCAGCGACTTGCTGATCCCGGAAGGGGAAGTGCGTTCCGGTTCGTTACGCCTGGTGGGTGGCGACCTGACGGTGGCGGGCAAGGTCACCGGGCGGATCACGGTTTTGGGCGGAGAGGTAAGACTTCTGCCGACTGCCGAGATTGAGGGGAGCATCTTCGCCCTGGGGGGCAAGATCGTCCGCGACCCGGGCGCCAAAGTCACCGGCCAGGTGGTGGAGGTCAATCGGGGCAAAGTGAGTCTCTCCCGCAAGCAGGCCAATGAAATCTTCGGCCAGGACACCAGCCTGGACTGGTCTCAGAACCAAGTTGACTGGGATGATGATTGGGGAAAGGATGACGATTGGAGCCCATTCCGTCATCACGGCCATCGCCGCCAAGGTTGGCAGGGCTGGGAATTTCGTGGAGGCTACAGCCGGGTGCACCCCGATCTCGGAGTTCCCGAGGAAGTGGTCTTTCGCTATAACCGCAGCGAGGGTGTGGCCCTTTATGTGCCCTTCCACCCGGACACCGAGGGAATCCCCGGCCTGACCATACGCGGGTTTCTGGGACACGCTTTCGGCCCCTCCCAGTGGTATGGCCGTCTGGCAATCGGAGAGTATCTGTTCAACAAGCGGTTGGGCTTGGTAGTCGAGGGACACCGGGAACCGCAGAATGATGATATCTGGCGGGTCACACCCCTGGAAAATTTACTGGGCGCCTTACTGATCCACGAGGACTGGTATGATTGGTACCAGACTGAGGGCGTCAGCGGCTCGATCATCGTGAACGGTCCCTGGCTCTCAAAGCTGCGGATCCAATACTTGAGCGAGACCCATGATAGTTTGGCTAACACAGTCAAATGGAGCTTATTCGGCGGGGACAAGCAGTTCCGGGAAGCCTGGAGCATCACCCAGGGCCAGGATGTGAACCTGAGCGTAGGGCTGGCGCTGGGCCGGCCGGTTGGCCTGTTCCACCGGAAGCTGGCCTTCAGCACCGACCTGGGCTATACCCAAAGCCTGGACCAGTCCGACTTCGACTACACCCGGCAGGATGTAGCGTTCGAGACATTCCTGCCATTGCACAGCCTGATTGGCATCCGGGCCTCCGGCCGGGCCGGTAGTGTGGTGTCCGGTACTGATGATTTCGGCCGGCAGCACCTGACGCCGTTGGGTGGCATCGGCTCGGTGGGCGGATACCGGTACAAGTCGTTCGATCCCGGCAATCATTATGGACTACTCCGGGTGGCTATCACTATGCTTTCCGGAGACCGGGACAACATATACCGTTTGAGCTGGCATTACGGCAATAACTGGAGGAGCTCGAACAATTTGCTCTCGGCTGACTTCATCGATGAGCTCCAGAACGGCGGCCGGCACAGCGTGGGGATTGGCATCAGCAATGATGACGACAGTCTGCTGGAATTCTACAAGCCGCTCAGCACCGAAGGGGGCCTGTCCGGCGATTGGACCGTGTATTTACGACTGCTTGACTTTTAGGGACCTATAATGAGGTATCTGCACCAACTCCCAGCCCTGATCCTGGCCATACTGCTTACCCGAGCCACCGCCGGGGACGAACGGACCATTCTGACAGTCGACGAGACTCTCGGCGAGAATGTCAAGAGCATGGAGATCGAGATCGAATTCGGTTTTGGTGAGATCAGCGTGGAACGAGGCAATCCGGCCAAGGCGGTCACCGGCTACATGCAGTATGATGAGGATTCCATCCGCCCCAGCGCCAAATACAAAGTGGAAGGTGACCGGGCCTATTTCCGCCTGGTTACCAAGAGCCGCCACCGAGGCTGGAGCCTGGATGACTCCTTCGATTCCCCGGAGAGCGAAATTTATTTCACTACCCGGGTGCCGCTGGATATCGACTTTTCCTGCGGCCTGGGGGAGGCTTCCCTGGACCTGGGGGAGCTGCAGGTGCGGGAGCTATCCCTTGCTAATGGACTGGGAGAAACCACATTGAATTTCTCCACCCTGAACGGGGTGGAACTACGGCACCTGTCGGTCGATAACGGCCTGGGGGAACTAACCGCCCTGAATCTGTCCAACGCCCGGACAAATAATCTCAGCTTCGATTGTGGCCTGGGGGAGGCTACCCTCGATTTCCGGGGCGAGTCCCGGCACGATATGGATGTGGATATAAATGTGGGGCTGGGGAGCGTAACCCTGAAAATTCCTCGCGGTTATAACGTTAAACTGGATGCCGAGGAGAACTTCCTGTCCTCCATCGACACCCACGGCCTGGAGCAAATAGGCCGTAGCCGTTACCGCAGCTCTGACTATGACCCCGACCGGCCCACTATCCGGATCGATGCCTCGGTGGGCTTGGGGAGCATCAACATCAGGTGGACGGACTAGGGAATGTTGATTGCTGAATGTTGATTTCTCCGTCAGCTGACGGATTGAAGGTTGTTAAGACGACAGCCCCGAGCCTCAGGTTTGGGGTTTATTTTTTCTCAACTTGGCCCCAACGATTCTCGGCCGGAAAATCGTCGCCGGTTCCCTGTGGCCTGGCGGCGGTGGTGGACTTTGTGGGGTGGATGTAGGGGTCGGTCAGTGCACGGCGTACTTGTAAATGGACCCCCTCCAGCTCAGCACCCAGCCGTGCTCGGCATCGGTGAAGTAAATGCGTTCGAAAAAGATTTCCTCCTCGTAGACCTGCTGGACCCAGGTCTGGCCTCCATCGGTAGTATTAAAAATCTTATGCCTACCGGCTGTCCATCCCAGCTGCTCATCCACAAAATAGATCGAAGTTAAATGCTTCTCGTTCAGCGTATCTATACAGGTCCAGGTTGCCCCACCATCCGAGGTACGATAAACATTTGCATAGTCTTCCCATAAGCTGCTGGGCGCCTTGCTATTTGAAACCCAGCCGTGCTGTTCGTCAATAAAGAACAGATCAGTTTCCCACCGAAAACGCTGATTGGAAATAGGAAGCCAGTGTGCGCCACCATCCGTAGTCTTTAGCGAAAGACTGTCTACAAGAGGAATCGCGTAGCCTACATTGTTGCTCACTATTGAAAGCAGTGCGGTGCCTCCCCTTTCCCAACTGGCCTGCACTTCCCACGTGGCTCCGCCATCCTTGGTACCCAGTATCTCACCATGATTATGCACCAGCCAGCCCGTCATTTCATCAGTGAAATGGATTGACGTAAATATTCGCGTTGAATCACCGCTGATGGTGAGCGGTTGCCACGACTGGCCGCCATCTGTAGTGCGGAGTATGGTGGCGCTGTCCCCGACGACCCAGCCGATTCGGCTGTCAATGAAATGTATATCCCGCAGATCATGCCCGGTACCACTTTCCTGATACTCCCAGGTATTGCCTCCATCGGTGGTATGGATGATGGTACCGGAATTGCCTACCGCCCAGCCGTGGTTTTGGTCCGCAAAATGAAGTGCTGAGTAATAAATGTCTCCCGAAGATTCACGCACAACCTGCCAGGCGCCTGGTTCACTTTCCGTAGGACCATTCTGGCAGGACCAGAGTAGCAGACAGCAGAAGAATAGTATCTTTTTCATTTATCCTATCCTCTTTCGTTCCTGTGTATGCAACTCGAAACTCGAAACCTCTTAATTCCACCACGGGTGAGACGGCAGGATGGGGTTGAAGACGCTGAGGGCCTCCATGCTGTGAAGGCCGCTCTCCAGAAAGTTGATCAGGATTTCCACGCGCAGCTCCAGGGACTGCAGCTCCAGCATTTTCTGTTTCTGGGCGGGCTCGATCGGCAGGGCGCTGATGATGCTGTGGGTCGTCATCTCCACCGAAATGCCTTCCTCAGTGAATATTTGCAGGTCGAAACCGGAGTGTGCCTTTTCCAGAACAGTCTGGAACAGGCGTAGTGCGCTCTGCAGCTTCTTTTGGCTGTCGGTCACGTGGCTAAACTCCGGGACCGTGGTAATCGCTCCCCGGCGGTAGGCTTTGGTGGACTCAACCTCCACCACCTGCACTTTCACCAGCCCGGTCACCAGAACCTGGTAGGTGTCATCCTCCATTCGTTCCGCCCGTTTGATGTAGCCCATGGTGGCGATTTCATGAAACGGCGGGGGCTGGCCGGTCTTTTCAGCCTTGGTTTCCTTCAGCAGCGGTATGGTTACCAGGTGCTCGGTGGCCAGGCAATCCTGCAACATCTCCAGGTAGCGGGGCTCGAAGATATGGAGTGGCTGCACAGTATGGGGGAAGAAGACAAAATCAGGTAGAGGCATTATGGGAGTGGTGCCGCTGAAGGTTTCCAGTAATTGGTCGATGGAACTCATCGTTGGCTTGGGCTGAGAATCAACTTGCCGGACAAATTTATGGATGTGGTGTCGGTCATAATCTCGCGCCAGGGCCGGCCCGCTCCCGGGTCAAGCTGCAATCAGGTCCAGCACCTCCTTTACCAGGCCTTCGATACCAACCCAGGTTTCGCCGATCCGATTGGCCAGCATATAGGCCGGGGTGGAGACGATTTTGTTGTCCCGGTCAACGATATGGCTGGTCACGGCGCAGGCCACGTGACTGGTGCCCAGCTCCTCGATATCATGGGCCGTCTGGGGATCATTGCCGATAGTCAGCCTGGTATGCACGCCGGAACCTTCCAGGATCTTGGCCAGCATTGCCGGGGCGATGCAGATGGCCCCGATCGGTTTGTGGGCGGCCAGCATTTCCTGCACCAGGCGCTGCACCTGGGCGTTGACCGTGCATTTGGCCCCGTCGAAGGCGTAAGTAGAAAGGTTTTTGGCAGCGCCAAACCCACCGGGGAAAATCAGGGCATCCATATCGTCCGCCCCAAACTTTGCAATGTCGTTGATCCGGCCCCGGACGATCCGGGCGGCTTCCACCAGCACATTGCGGGTCTCGCCGGGCATCTCCTCCCCGGTTATATGATTGATGACGTGAGCCTGGTTGATATCGGGCGCCAGGGCCAAGTACTGGGCTCCGGCCTGCTCCAGGTGGTAGAGCGTCGCTACCGATTCATAAATCTCGGCGCCGTCGTAGACGCCACAGCCGGATAAACATACACCTATAGTCGGCATCTGATTTGCCCTCCATTTTTTCGCCTGCCGGAACAGGCTACAGAAAGTTAGAGCAGGCTTACGAGGTTGTCAACCGCTTTACCCGGCAGGGAGCCGTTCGGCGCCGGGAGACTACCTGTTTTCGGCCCGATTGGCCGCCACTGCCTGGAGGTTACGCTGAAGCCCCTCATAGCCGGCCCGCCGGGCGGCACTGCCTCGCAGTAGCCGGTCCCATTCACCGGCGTCCACCTGGCGCCAGCGTTCCAGATCGTAGCTGCTGATAAACTCCCTCGGTTGGAAGGCGGTCTCAGGTGTTGGCCGGGCAAACTTGATGTTCCAGGGGCACACTTCCTGGCACAGGTCGCAGCCATAGATCCAGCCGCCGATCCACCGGGCCTGTTCCTCGCTGAATGGCCCGCGATGCTCGATGGTCAGGTAGGATATACAACGCCGAACGTCCAGTTGGTAAGGCTGATCCAGGGCACCGGTGGGGCAAGCCTGAAGGCAGGCCGTGCAGCTGCCGCACAGGTCCTCCTCGAAGGGATGATCGGGCTCCAGGGACACATCCAACAGCAGCTCGGCCAGGAACACCCAGGAGCCGTAGTCGCGGGTGATCAGGTTGGTGTGCTTCCCCGGCCAGCCCAGCCCGGCGCGCCGGGCCCAGGCCTTTTCCAGCACCGGCGAGGTATCTACGCAGGCGATCCCCGTCACCCCCGGGAAGGCCGCCAAGTCGGTCAGCAGGGCTTTGAGGCGCTTTTTAATCAGCCGGTGATAATCGTCACCCCAGGCGTAGTTCGACCAGCGGGGGGAAGAAGAAGTAGCAGTGGCAGTGGCAGTAGCAGAGGCAGATGGCTGTCCGGTGAAATAGTTTATGGCCAGGGAGACGATAGTCTTTACCGGGGGATAGTAGGTCCGGATGTCGGTGCGCTCGGCTTGCCGTCGCTCCAGCCACTGCATATCACCCTGGCGGCCCTGCTCCAGCCAGGCCTGGAAGTTCTCACCTTCGGGAACCAGCGCCACAGGGGCGGCGAAACCGATCTTCTGGAAGCCTCGTTGCTTAGCGGCCTTGATCAGGAACTGCTTCAGCTTATCTGGATGCTGGATACTTGATGCTGGATACTCGATGCGCAGAATCCTTGACTATCAATTCGTAACGCGTAACTCCGGGCCCTGGGCACTTTACTTGGGACGAATCACCCACTCCCTTGTCAGCAGCCAGCCGCAGCCCCGTTGAAAACCAGGATAAACTTGCCCCGTCGGAGTTCATAGAATGAAAAACCGGACCCCTCAGATCCGACCCACTTTAGGAGCAGCTCGGGTGCACCATCACCCGCCCCGGGGCGTAGCGGAACTGGCGCACGAAAATCAACCGGCCGTCGTCCTTTAGGGGTACCATCACCACCGCGCCGGGGTGGCGAATGTACTCGCGTACGGAGGCGCTGCCATCGGACAGAGTCACCTCGTCCCGCCACACATCCAGCAGCACTCCACAAAATACGTTGGCGCCGCTAAGGCGCTTCTCACGCAGCTGTCGGTCCGGCATTGCTAAGGGGGATTGGGCCGGGATGCTATTCTAGCAGATCCCTGGCTTCTTCCTGAAGGATGGCGTCGCTGTCGGACTTGGCCGCTAAAGCCAGGGCCTGCTCCAGGCTGGCCCGGGCATCCTTACCCAGCTCCAGCCGGGTTTTGCCCAGCCACAGGAAATGCCTGATATCATCGGGGGCCAACTTAGAAGCCTTGACAAAATATTGCTCGGCTTCCTCGAAAGAGGCTTCCGGCGGTGTCTCGTAGACGATGGAAGCCACCGTGCGCTCGATCCAACTGAGGTCGGACAGGGCGAAGTGCCAGCGCCCCATGACATGCTGCCAGCCGTCATAGCCGGGATCCAGGGCAATGGCCCGCATGGTATGGTCCCGCACGGCGTAGGAGTTGGTGATTTTCTGCTTGGTGCCCTCGATCTCCCCCACCCGCCCGATGAGGATGCCGTAATAACCGTGCGCCCAGGAGGAGCCGGAATCGGCGGCCAGGGCCGACTGGGCAAACTCCAGGCCGCGGTAAAGTTCCTTTTCAATCAGCGCTTCATCGCTGGTGTTGTCCGAGACATTGAAATGGTGGCGGGCCAAGCGCCACAGGTACTCCACATCGGCGCCATGCTCGGCCTCCATCGGCTTCAACAGGGCAAAAGCGCCGTCGAAATCGCTGGCATCGTTCAGATCGTCGATCTGCTGCCAGGTATCCCCGGTCGCCGTCACATCCACTGCTTCCTGGGCGGTCGCCTGCCCAAGGACGACTAACAAGGTCACCAATGTTAAGGTAATCTGTGCTCGCACTGCCTGTCCTCTACTCTCCACCTGTTAGAAATACTCGTTGAACACCACCTTGAGTTCCCGGCTGATATTGGTGATCTCCACATCGTTGGTGATCTTATTCTTATTAATCATAATATCATTGAAATCGATTTCCATATAGAACGAGGGCGCCACCTGCCAGCGAAATCCGGCGTTTAAATAGCCATGCCCCTTCCCGATGGTCAGACCCTCCAGGTCGGAGCGCTTATCCATGTAACCATTGTCATCCAGGGCGGCGTTGAACTCCAGGAACATGCTGAAATTGGCCGCCAGGTCCTTGTCCACCCCGAAAAAGAGGTTGATGTCATCATCGATGTCGTCGCCTTCCAGCAGGTTTTTACTCAACCCCAGGTGGCTGCCGAAATTGCCCAGGACATTCCAATTCTTGCTGGCCACTATGTACAACCCGATAGCCTTGATTTCGTATCGTTCATAGGTAGTAGTATTATAATTGTAAACACCGGCTGCGGTGTCGGCAAAGGTCGTATCCCGAACATCCTTGCTCTGAAAGTTGCCCCGTCCCTGGGTATCAAGGCCCAGGGATATGGCCGGCATTTTATAGCCCTCCTCGAACAGACGGTACTTGAGCTGGGCTTCGGGCATGATACGGTTGACAGTGGGCCGCTGATCGCCGATAAACTGCTGGATGCCGTAGCTCATCCCCAGGCTGAACTGGTCAGTGATACCTACCCCGAGACGGGCCAGAACGCCGCCACCGGTCTGCATCAGCATCTCGATTTCATATGATCCGCGCTGCATCGAACCGGCGGTGGGGATGGTTACCAGGTTAGTCGGAGGCGGATTCTGCCCACCAAGTCCCCCCACCATCAACAAACCGGCTAACGCGAGACCAACACTTTTTTGCTTACACATTAAACGCTCCTTGGCACCTGAAATATTGCACATGGTACGAACCGGTTCCAATCTACGGGCAGTAGTCCGGTAAAGTCCAGTGTACCGTTAACCATCTCAACTTGCAAAAAATTTATGCTCCAGGCTGGTTTCCTGGACCATCCGCCCAGGCTCGGCTGGGGGACAACCCCTCAGTTTACGGCTGGGTACCGGCCGTATCGGGCGGAGCCGCTACCGGCAATGGCGACGAGCCATCCAGCAGCTGCCGGGTACCGACTCCCAACCCGGTAGCCGGTATCCGCTGATGGGGGTCGGTCTTGATCCGCACGTGGCTGACCACCTGCCCTTCCCGGCCCCGCTCGATCACCTCCTGCTCACCGGTTTCCCGATGGAAAATGTAGCGAAACTCCCGCACCCGCCGCATATCGTCCCCCTGAAACCAGGTTTCATTGGTCAAGTAGCCCAGGCTGTCGTAGTCTAAAAAGATTGCTCCGATCAGGTTCCCGCGGGTGCTCATGATCTTGAAGGCTACCGTGGCCAAGGAGGTATCGTAGAACACCTCGGTAAAGCGGTCCCGGAAATCGGTGACGAACTCGACACCGTAGACGTGCTCGATAAACCGGCGCGACCGGGGCTCGTCGCCGAACAGCAGCTCCCGCACCACAATACTGTCGGGCGTCAGCTCCAGCATGCGCTTGACGGAGAGGTCGTCCGGCCAGTACTCATAGGTGCGGGTTTTCAGCAGCGAATCCCCGGCCGTATACCAGGCCTGCGCCTGAACGAATCCCTGGTCGTCGTAGGTGACTTTCAGATAATCGGCTTCGTGGATCTCGAAGGGAAACAGGCTGATCGCCCGCTTGAATGCGTCTTCATCGCGGAAATACTCGGTGCGGGAGCCAGTCTGTGCACCCAATGGTACCCCCAGACCCCATAGAACTGTAATGAGTAAGACAATCCGGCAGGTGCGGCTATGAGGGTATTGGAGGTCGTCCATAGGTTTTACCGTGCGCCAAATCTAACTACCCACTGAGCAGCAGAGGTAAAGGAATTTATGCTGATAAAAAAGTTGGGGGTCTCCAGTGGCACTGGACTGAAAGACCCCCATAATTTGTTGGTGATATGTATATTTCTCAGCGCGAGTGAATCTTGATGCTGCCTCCCGAGGTGCGCAGATACAGCTCCGGCCCGCCCCCGTTGATCTTGCCTTTTACCTCCGTCTTGCCAAGCAGGCCTTGTACCATAATGGGCATATCGCACTTCACGCTGCCCCCGCTGGTCTTGGCATCCACATCGACCTTGACATCCTTCGACAGGTAGACCGTCACGCCGCCGCCGGAGGTCTTCAGGGAGCAATCTCCTTTCGGCTGCTCGGCGATAGTGGCTATAATGCTGCCGCCGGAGGTCTCCAGCTCCACCGCTCCCTGAACCTCCTTCACGTGGATCGAGCCGCCGGAGGTTTTGGCTTCCAACGAAGCGCCTACCCGGCCGACATTTATGCCACCGCCGCTGGTTTGCAGCTCCGTCCGCCCGGAACTACCGTCAAGGGAGATACTACCGCCGGAAGTGTGGGCGTCGACGGGGCCGTCGATAGCCCCCAGGTCCAGACTGCCGCCGGAGGTGCGGACGTCAACCTTTCCCTCCAGGTCGGATACTGTGATGGAGCCACCGGAAGTTTCCAGGTCCAGATTATACTTTTTCGGGACAGTTACCTTGTAATGGATTCGCAAGCGGCGATTATGATCACCCCAACGGTGTGAATACGGAAAACGGCCGGTGATAGTAACGTTGTCGCCGGATTGGTCATATTCCACTATGAATTCGTTCAAGTCATCCTGGTCACCGAACCAGTCGAGCGGTAGTTTTTTGGTCACCTCCACAGTGACTCCCTTCCGGCCACGGGCTACGATTTCGATTGAGCCTCGCTCCGAATCCAGGGTCAGGGTGCCGCCGGCCCCCACCTTGAAAGACCTGGTTTCGGTTTCCCCCGCCTTAAGAACGACAGCCCCGGCCAAAAGTGATAGTAGGGCCAACGGAACTATTAGTGATCTGCTGATGTTATTCACGGTCACGCCTCCCAAATGCAACTGAAAATGTCATTCCAATCTTTGGTTAGACTGAAAGCGCACCGGTTTTGTTGCCCCCTAGCCGGAACTTTGACCTGAACCGGCCGGGACCCTCCGCGATATGGTGGGGGAGGTGGGATCAGTTGCGGGTTTGAGGTGGGTCAGTAGCAGTCATAATGCGGGACGGAGGGGTCCGGCTGATGGTTCAAATAATTCTGGCCGCTGGAATTGACCGCATGGGAAATGCCGATCCGGGTACCAGGTCGATTACCCTACTTGATTCTTTCCATTTCCAGGTATAGATCAATACTGGCGCTATTCCAGGCGGTCACGTCTTCAACATACAGCGTCTGGGCAGCAGTCAGGCTGAACAGGCGAGTGCCCAGGGCACAATCCACCAGGGCGCTGGCCCCTATCGCCTGGGCGTTAACTACCTCGGTGCCACCGGCGCTGGTACCGATCTTCAGCCCTCCGGTGATGGCGTTACCGGCCGTTTCCTCTACAATAATGCTGCGGATCCGGTAGCCGGCCGGAATTACGGCGCTGAGCGTGGTATCGGCTGCGATGCCCTTTTTCACGTAACCGGCCAGGTGATTTGAGGGCAGGTTCAACGGCACAGCCCCATTCACTTGTCCATGGAGCTCATTGCCGCTCGCGTCCTGCCACTGGACGGCAGTAATTCCTTCGGGCCTGAGCGCCAACAGGCAGCCAATCTGTACCACCTGAACGGCATCTACCTGCAACGCGCCGGCGGTGGTCACTTCAAAGGCCAGGTCGGCGCCATCGGCCAACACCTCCTGCGTGAAAAGGACACCATCACCGGAAATAGTGGTGTTCTGCAGGGTGGC
>CBDVAP010000076.1:0-13560 GCA_965372015.1 uncultured bacterium
CAGGTGAAACGCCGGGTACGGACAGCGCTGAGATCACGTTGGAAACCACCCCGGCGGTGGTTGAAGAACCTATCCTCGAGCCTGAGCCCGAAGCTGCGCCGGAAGCGGAAACCGTGGCGGCGGCCGAGCCCCCGGAGACCGCGGATGAATTGGAACCCGATTTCCTGGAGGACCTGACACCAGGAGATGAACCAGAGACAGCCAAGATGGCGCCGGCGGGTGGCGACGAGGAAAAAGACGCCTGGGCCACCTACCTAAAGCCTGAGAATGTGTTGGGGGATAATGCCCTGACGGTGGAGGCGGAAATCTCCGCTGAGGGGGAAGCGCCGTCGATTGCCGCGGAGTTGGGCGACCTGGAGCGAGAACTGACGGCTGAAATGGATACGGAGGAGGCCGAACCTGTGCCGGTTGAACCGGAGTCTGCCGCCGAGCCCGAGATCGAACCACCCACTCAACCTGAACAACCGGTGGTTCCAGCTGACGATGAGCCGCCCGGCCTTTCTATCGCGGCCCGGCTGGCTCAGTTGCGGATGGAGTTGTCAGCCAAATATGCCCCTGAGGAGTCGTCACCGCCGGCGGCCCCAAAAGCGGAGTCAAAGCCTGAGGCGGAGGTAGCCCCACCGTCACTGGAGGCGCAAGGCGAGGAAGCTGGCGGCGAGACCGAAGCGGATCCGGTTGCTGAAGTAGAGGCCGAAATTGAAACCGCTGGGGTGGCCTTTGAGGAGGTCTCTCAGCCGGAAACAGCTGCAGAAGCCGGTGAGCCGCCGACCGACGAGCCGCTGTCCGCCACAGAGGTTACAGCAGAGCCCGAGATCGAGGACGAGGCCGCTATAATCGACGAATCTGCAGAACTGCCACCGGTGGAACCGGAACCAGTTGACTTGGATATCGAACCAGAGGTGGGAGCTACCGAAGTTACCGAGAAAGACGCTACGGCCACGACCGCACCTCCGGCTGAACCGGAAGACCCGGAACCGGTGGCTGAGATGGCAGCTGAAACGGAAGCCACAGATGACCGGCCGGCGCCGACCGAGTCAGCCGAGGTTGCGGAGGAGCTTACCGATGAGCAGCCTACCGGCGAATCCATGGTTGAAGAGGACCAGCCCGCTGATGAAGGGCAGTCCACTGAAGAAGCCTCAGAGCCACCGGCTGAACTTTCGAGCGGCCCCACCGATCCCACCGCCGCCGTATTCGTGGACCCCATACTGGCCACCTTCACGTTAGTGGACATCTACCAGGTTCAGGGGCTCTACCAGCAAGCCCTGCAAGTGCTGGATATCCTGGAGAACAAGGGCGGCGACCCGGAGCGGATTAAGCGGGAGCGGGCGACTATCACTGCTGCCATGAGTGCCGGCTCCAAGTCCGGGTAACTTCCCGGAAACGGTGGTAATCGCTTGGGCGGGTTGAGAGCCGCTGCTCGAGCCGTTTCGATTTTGTTGGGTAAAAAAGCGGGGTGCCGGTCGAGGCGTACATCCCTGTTCACCCCAACGTAAGCACCCCCCTCACTTGAAAAGATTCGATCCTTTATCCAGTCAAGCCGGGACCTCGTGGCCTGATGTCACTACCGGTTCGGCCGTAGCGGGCTTAACGTCCTCAGGCTCCGGTTGGCTGGTAGCGAGGGAAGCCGGTTCGGTTGCGGCGGTGATGGCGCGTATGGTGAGGCTGAACTGGCGCACTTGCTCCGAATAGCTAAGTGTGGTCACTCCGGCGCTCTCCTCCCGCTGAGGTGTCAGGATTGTCAGGTCCCCACCGCCGTCCATCAGCCGTTTCATCTGGGCCTGGGTGACGGTCATCTGGATTAAGGCCATCAGTTTGGTGACCAGCCGGCCGTTGTCCAGCTTGACCATCTCCAGGAAATCTTCCTGCGTCAGTACAACCCCGCCCAGGTGTTGCTCATCGTCGGCGGCCAGCTCCGCAATATCCTGTAATAGGCGGCGCAGGAAGGTCAGTATATCCTCTTGGTCGACATAGGGGGTAATGCTTCGACGCTCCACCTGCTCCAGAGTAAGGTGCAGCTCCCCCTCGAACGTGCGCACTTCGACCCCGTCCTCCCCGGATACTTCCTGCTGGAAGGTGAAAGAGAAGGATATTTCCAGTGTCTGAGACTGTTCGGTGTAATAGCCCCGGGCGGTGAGTTGTTCCGATGAACTCACGGAATAATTCAGATCAAATTCCACGGAGCTGGCGGAGGAACTTACCCGGGAGCGGGCAAAATCTAGACCCTGCCGATACAGATAGTTGGGCAGCGGTGAGAGTTCGGCGGTCACTTCCTCGGTCGATTGCCGGCCGGCCAGCTCGGCAGTGGCGTCCCAGCGAGTCAGAGAATTGGACAAGGCCCCCATTCTAAAGGGCGCCGGTAACCATTGGAAGCTATTGATCGGTATGGTCATTTCTACTAAAATCCCGTACTATTAATATCGGCCTGTTGGCCTGTTCCTTTACTTTGACCGGGACCGCAAGTGAGCCCTAACCGACGGTGATTGGCGGACCCTGCAACCCTCGCTGGCTCTTAAATTCGACAATGCCGGCCCCAGCCTCAGAATACGACCTACCCCTTTACCGGGATGCCCAGCGCTACGATGCCGAGCACTGGTGGAAAACCGACGATCTCCGGTTCTGGCGGCAACTGGCCGCCGAATTCGGCCCCCGGGTGCTGGAGCTGGCCGCCGGCACCGGGCGCCTGGCCCTGGCGGTCCTGGAGAGCGACAGCCATTATACCGGCCTGGAAATATCAGCGCCGTTCCTGGAACGCGCCCGGGAAAAGCTGGCTCCCCACGGTGACCGGGTCCGGTTGATCCAGGGGGACATGCGCGATTTTCACTTAGGTGAAACGTTCGACCTGATTTTCATCGGCTTCAACGCTTTCCTGCACCTGCTAACCGATGATGACGCCCAGGCCGCCTTGCACTGCGTGGGTGAGCATTGCCATTCTCAAACCCGTTTTGCCCTCGATATCTTCGTGCCGGACCCGCTCTTCCTTTTCCGCCCCCCCCATCAGCGTGTTGCGACCATGGAGTATACGGATCCCAATGACGGCCAGGCTGTCAAAGTGACTGAGACCAATGAATATGATCCCTTAACCGGGATCAACCGGATCATCTGGTACTATTCCACTGCGGGGCGGCCAGATTTCCTGTGCTACGATTTCACCATGCGTATGTTTTACCCCGATACCATGGATCGCCTGCTACACGAGTGCGGTTTCCAAGTGCTGGAAAAGTGGGGCGATTACGGCCGCCATCCCCTTGGCCCGGACTCGGCCCTGCAGCTATATGTGGCCCGCCCGGCTGGTGGCGAGTAGTAAGCTCCGGGCAACACCTGAAAGGTTATCAGAATATTGCCTGCGAATAAACCGGAAATCACCACCGTCTTTTTGGACATCGGCGGTGTATTGCTCCATTTGAACCTGGAGCCGCTGCTCGACGAATTTTCCCGGGTAACAGGTTTGTCTCCCGGCCAACTATGGCAGGACCGGGACAACAGCGCCTATCACGCCCTTGAGCGGGGAGAGATTACTTTCGAGGAATACCACGGCCGGGTTCTTCACAGCCCCGCCGGCGGCCATCTGCTGCCGCTGGAGCGCTTTAAGGAGCTGTGGCTGGGCGTGCCGGGCCGGCCCACCCCGGTGGTTGACCTGTTGCCCGCCTTGCGCCGCCAGGTCAGGGTGTTCCTATTGACCAACACCAACGAGGTGCACTACCCCCGGCTGTATTCAGACTACAACTTCATGGCGCAGGTGGACGGAGTGATCGCCTCGCACCTGGTGGGGCATCGCAAGCCGGCGCGGGAAATCTACGAGTTGGCCCTGCGAAAGGCCGGGTGCGCCGCCGGAAATGCGCTGTTCGTGGATGATTTTAAGGAGAATGTGGCCGGCGCTCAGGCCCTGGGTATCCAGGCTCACCACTACCGTGAGGATATAGACGCCCTCCGGACCTTCTTGCGGGAGAACGGCCTGCACCTGCCCACGTAGGGCCGGGAACCGGGTTCAGCGCTTCTTTTTCTTCTTCTTGGGCGGCGCGGCCTCGTCAGTCACGATATAGGCCAGGGCCTTTTCCACCCACTGCCAGTTATCCAGATATTCCGGTGCATCGGGGTAGGTGAGCACCACCCAGGTGCCCATGGGTGTGCCCCCGGGACTGAAGGGCACGGCCTCCTCCAGTTCCAGGCAGGCGGCGTAGTCTGCTTTGGGGAGTTTGAGGGTCAGGCCGTCGTCATATACGAAGCAGAACACCCGGTTGCCGCGCTTGAAACCGGGGTGGCCGAAGATCAGGCCCCGCTGCACGCGGGCATCATCGGCGAATTGGTCTGTGAGTACCTCCAGAATGTCGTCGCGATAATCGGACATTCAAACCTCTATTAGAAATAGACTGATACGCCAAATCGTATTGGCCCGGATTGAAACTGGTAAGTATCAATGTTTCGTATATTTCCGGCCGTTGTGATACTATTATCCTTGCGCAAGTCCTCTTGTAGCATATGATCATAGTAAGCACTAATGTGGTATTCAGCTATCAATCCGATACTACCAGTTAGAACCCATTCCACCCCCATAACTCCCGCTAAGCCAATTGACCATTGGTTTCTATTTCGGATATTCCGGTCAGTGCTAAAAGGTTTTACTTCGGTAGTAGTGGAAGTATTTGAATATGAAAACTTTGGGCCCAAGCCAATATAAGGAATCATATTTACATTTCGCTTCGAGTAATGCATGTAATATGAGTTTAAATATATACTGTGCTCCCGTCGCTCCTCTGCCTGCTCTGACTGGGTTGTATCCATTCTAACCTGTTCACTCGTACTGTTGGAAACAGATGATTTAATATCGAGGCCAAGACGTATCGCTGCTCTCTTCGAATATTGTCGTTTAATAGAAATCATGCTACCGTCCAGAGAGCCGAGAGTGAAGTTGGAGGTTATCCCAAATTGCAGGGCCCACTTGCCAGCTTGTTGGGGTGGTGGAGCTAAAGCCTGTTCCTCTCCGTCGGCTTTGACCGCGGGTTTAACGGAAGTAGCAAATATGAACAGCGTAAAAAACACTGTCCTGATCAATGGCGAACACACAAATTTTAACATGATTTACTCCTTTGTCGTACGATACACATAAATGGCATAGCGAGTTATTTCGAAAATACGATGGCATAATCTCAAGCTGCAAAACCTATATCAGCAGTTGGAACGCGTGGGGCATCATTTTCAGACGGATGGGGGTTTTGCCTTCCAGTTCACCATCGATGTTCACCGGCTCGTCCACCTCGGGAAAGAAAGCGAATTCCTTCACGTAACGGTATTCCACTAGGGGGGAGGTAACGTGGCTGCCGCTGAAGGTCTTTGGCAGCAGCCGCAATACCTGGGCTCGGGGCGCCTTGCGCACGATCAGCAGGTCGATATGGCCGTCGCTCATCTTCGCCCGGGGGGCCATGAGCATGCTGCGGCCGGTGAAGGGGGTATTGCAGGCCAGTATAAATATAAAGCGTGTGTTGATCTCCTCGCCGTCCACCAACAGGCGGCCGCGGCGCTTCTTGCCCTTGAGCACCTCAATGGCCGCGGCAAAAGTATATTGGGCCCCGCCCATCCAACGAAACTTCTCCGCCGTGTGCTGCACATCGACGGGCAGGCCCCAGCCCACGATATTGCAGGCGTAGATGGTCTGTTCGCCCCCCAGGGAGACCGAGGCCACGTCGATGGGGCGGGTGTGGCCGTAGGCGATGCGCTGGGCGGCGTCGATGGGATCCAGGCATTTGAGCGACTCCATGAACGAGTTGCCGCTGCCCCCGGCCACCATACCGATTGGTATTTGGACCCCGTCCGCCCGTGATAGCAGCCCGTTCACCAACTCGTGCAAGGTGCCGTCGCCACCGATGCCGCAGATGCCGTCCACACCGCTGGGGTCCAGGGCCTGGATGATGCTCCAGGCGTGGCGTCGATGCGTGGTCTCTATGATGTCCAGTTCGATCCCCTGGGCGTCGAACACCGGCTTGATCTGGCGCATGATGGCCGGACCCTTTTTCCGGCCGCCGAAGGGATTGACTACGAAAGTGAGCTTCTGAGGGGTTTTGATGGGCATGCGCTGTTACTTCTGGCCTTTACGCCGCTTAGTCCACTGCAAATCCACCAGTGGCAGCAGGTGCCATTGAGCCCCGAACGGGTAGTGGCCCCAGGTAAGCTTGTAGCCCACCAGCAGGCCCAGGCGTCCCTTACGACTCAGCACGGTCAGGCCCTTGTGTTCGAAAGCCAGGGGCTGGTCAAACCCGGGAGTGATGAACAGGTCGGCGTCGACCCATAGGCGCTTGATGACCGCCAACTCCTGCAAGAGATCGATCCCCAGGTTGAGCTGATAGCCATTCCGGTAAGCCGCCATACGGGGAAAAATGACCGGTAGGTCGATACTGTGGCGAGCGTCGAATTCACCGGTTTTCAGCGCCAGCGCCAGGCCGCCCTTGACGGTTACCAAGGTACCGGCGCCCATTCGCCGCGATAGCAGCACCTCACCCCGGCTGAACAGCAAATGGGGGACTTTCGGTATTGTGGGATCGGGGGACAGCACCCCGCCGGTCCCTTCCCTGACCAGGGTGCGCAACAACAACGTGGGATAATGGGCGCTGATCCGCCAGACCATCTGCCAGTTGCCCAGCTCCTTCCGGGCCAGTTTGACTGAAACATTCGGTATCACCAGGGCCAAGGCCGGATTGAGGGACCATTCCAGCCGCTCCGATCGGCCGTAGCGCAATGGCCCAAAAAGACCACCTACCTTGCGGCCCTCCGGTAGTAATCTGGCCGTCCCCGAGTACCAATATTCCCCTTCAGCCAGTTGAGCCGGGAGTTGAACGGAGGTCAGAATGGCGGTAACTAGAATCCATATTCCGTTTTTCATAGCTACCTCCCCTGCACAACTACTACCGCCGAAACGGAGGCGTGATCCGACAATCTTGGCGGGCCGATTCCCATAGCCTGAGTATGCACATTCCCGGAACCCGGCACCCAGCCGTCGCCGATATTGGTGAACAGGTAATCCAGTTTCCGGGTAAAGGGAATATCGGACTTGGTGGTATGCGTGTAATAATCGCTCTCATTGGCCGCGTAGGTCAGTGTATCAATGGCGGGAACATAATCCCTGTAAAGGGCCCGCAGCCAGTTAACTTCCTCCGTATAGTCATCGGCCTGGAATTCCTCATCGGTACAGGCATTACCGTCAAACTCGTCACCGGGACCTCCCTTTTTCTGGGCATTGGGGGGTATCGTGTTCAAGTCCCCGCCGCCGACAAACAGTGCGCCCTCGCCGTCAATACGGGCCAGCTCTTCCTTGAAACGGTCGATATGCTCCTGCTTGGTGCCATCCTGGGAGAAGGCGGCCGTGTGCACCACCACGGCATACAGGGCGGTATCGGTGACGCTTTCTATTTTGGCGGTGATAATATTGCGGCGCAGGTAGAAATATTGGGTCAGGGCGTCCTGGTCGGACCGCAGCACCAGGGCGATACGTTCACCTTGTGATAGTTCGTACTTGGACAGAATGGCATTGCCCATATTCATGCGGCCGATGCCGTCCGAGGGAATGAACTGGGACTTCCATAGGGAAGCGTAGACACCGTAGTTGAGTGCGGTGGCGTCCAGCAGGTATTGCACCTGATCCACGTAGGCACTGCGCCGGGAGGAGACCTCCACCTCATTTAGCAGCAGCACGTCGGGGTCCAGATCGATTATGTGAGCCGCCAGCCGGTCCAGGTTCTCCGTCACCTCTTTTTCGGTCATCAGCACCCGGTCGCCCCAGCAGTCGAACCAGAAGTCGAGCCCTCCGGCGCCATATTTTATGTTCCAGGTGACCACCACTAGAGAATCGGCCGCATCAGCAGCCTGGATATTCACGGCTCGGTAGTACTCCACGCCTTCCAGGTCCTCGAACGTGGTTACTATAGGTTCGCAGGCCAGGCCGGCCAATAGAGACGCCATCGCCACAAGCCGACGAGCGAGCGGCCGGGTCATGGTTCTTCTCCCGTGCTATTCGACATATAACTACTACTCAATTCGCCCACAAAGGCGGATGGTTAACCGGTCGGTCAGAAACTTATCCCCAGGTTCAACCCCGGTACCGGTCCCCTGGGCGACGGTAATACTATGGGGGAGAATGAGAGCCGGCCAGTGGTCTGCCGCGCCCCGAGTGCAACCCGGCGAGGTTCGATACGGTGGAAAGTATACCAGGCCCCGCCCAGGCGCGCCAGGATATCGCCCACCACAAATATCGTGGCCGATTGGTCCAAATTCAGGATAAAGGTAATCCCTCGAAATGAAGCCCAGCCAGCCATGCTGCCCAGGCTGATGATGGCTGTCTCCCCCACCGTCATATCGTAGGGTGCGCTTAGTTTCAGGGCGGCGTAAATACCGGCATCTATGCTGGCGGTCACCAGCAACAGCCCTTCCTTGAATCTGGAATCAAGCAGGAATGCCAATTGGAGTCCGGTTAAGTATCCCATGGTGGCCCCGAACGAGTAAAAATATGAATCGCCGGTGGTGATGGAATACCGGTTGAGATATTTCCAGCCCAGATAGCCCCCGCCAATAAAACCACCGGAAACAAGCAGGCTGTTGAGACGCAGCCAATCTTCCCCGACATCGTCCATGTTATCGGTTAGTAGAATTTGCCCCACCATGGCATTAAAACCGGCCGCCAGACCGGCGCTCACCACCGCCGAAGCCTGGCCATCCGAGGGTTGCCAGCGTCGGTACAGCCTGTCCGACCAGATTATCCCGAAAGGGATCGACACCATCAGGTAACTCACTGTCAACTTGCCGTCTGGGTCCATTTTGGCCCAACGGTCGAAGCCGACCAGCCCCATCAGGGGATAGATAGAGGCCATGGCGGCCAGGCTGCCGATGTTCTGAAAGGTTGCCCGGGCCTCGGGCAGGTCAATTTTCTCGGTGTACTGCCAGGAAAAGTAAAAGCCTCCACCCAGGGCGAGCAGTTCCAGTCCCACCACCACCGGGGCATTAGCGATTCCTAATACATAGGGTAGGCCCCAACCGTACAAGCCGTTGGCCAGCATCATGTTCTGGGCGATAATGGCCCGGCGGCCGGCCCGGGAAAAGGTGATTCCCGACGTTGGGGCGGCAGCCACTTGCCGGTGAATCTCCACCACGATGTCTTCCTCCAGCTCCAAGGTATTCCGGATAGCCGTCAGTATTTGCTGCTCGTCCGTGGTGATAACGCTGTCGGCGAAGGCAGCGCGGTAGGCGCTCTCGTAAACTTCCGTCTGGGCAACCAACCGGCTCGATACCACCAGTAGTACCGCGATGATTGCCAGTGCCGCTTGAATGGCTCGCATGATTGGCGTATGCCCTACCCAGCCTGCCGAACTACCGCCGTTACCCAGTCAATTTGCAAATTTAATGCTGCACCCGAGTGCCTTGGTGGAAGCTGCCACCGGTTCCCGGTCGCCCAGCAGCGCCTCGCAGGCCTGGGCGGCATAGGCCTGCTCAACCTTGTCGGGCTCATAGGCGTTATCATCTATTGCCCCCCGGTAGACCAAGCGGCCCTCACCATTGAAGATGAACACGTGGGGCGTGCGGGTGGCGCCGAACGCGGTGGCCAGTCGTGAGCCTTCATCCACAGCATAGGAGAAATTGTATCCCTTGTCCCGGGCTTGCTGTTGCATATCGGCATACCCGTCACCTTTCCGGCGGCTGGCAGCGTTGGGGTTTAGGGCAATGAACCCGATACCCCGATCCTGGTAGGTGGCCGCCAATTCCACATAGCGATCCTCCCAGGCCCTGACCCACGGGCAAGTGTTGCAAGAAAAAATGACCACCAGGCCCTCTTCACCCTTGATCCCGCCCAGGGTGGTTTTCTCACCGCTCACATCCAGCATCTCCATATCGGCCAGGGGGATTTCCGCCTTCAGGGCCAGCTCCTCGCCGGACAATACAGCCACGGCCAAAAGAACCGTTGATAGTGCCAGCATGCGTCTTAACATAGACTTCTCCTTCCGTTAGTTCAATTTTCCAACGCCGCCTCGATAGCGGCCACAAATTTCTCCCGGGAGGCCGCCCCTTCCCAGTAATCGGTCAATTCTCCGTTGCTACGGCCATACATTGCGGTGAACGGCACCGCCCCGCTCCACTCGGTATTGATAGCGTTTATGAAGGGGTTGTCCTTTTCGTCCTTTATATAGCTGACCCCTTGCACCCCGTGGGCGATCAGAAATTCCTTCACTCGCCTGGCTTCTTCCAGCCAATCGACACTAACAAAGTAGACCGCCAACCCATCATCGTGGTAGGTACCGGCCAATTCGACGATCTGTGGGAATTCCGCCACGCAAGGTTCGCACCAGGTACCCCAGAAATTTACCAGTACGGCCTGAGACCCGCGGTGACTGGCCACCTGGAGCATAATGTCCTTGGCCGCGGCTGATTTCAATACCAGCCGGTTGGTGGATGTTGTGCATGCCAATAGCAGTAGCAGACAAACCACCGCCGCTCGAAAAGCAGATCCGGTGTGCCAGGCCGGTCGATTTGCCCTCAAAGTTGATCTCCCTCCCCAATGCGATTAGAGCTTATGCCTGAGAGTTGATTATCCGGCAAAGGTCCGGAAAATTCTGTTCCCGAGGCTCACAATATAATATAATTGAGGGCGGTCTGCGCGGAAGATTACCGGATTGCCCCCGGTTCCAACCTGGTCGGATGGCCGGGTCCGATCGGTGGCGCGAGGCCTTCCAACCCCGGCAGGGTGCTGAAGCAGACAGCCGGGCGGAAACGTTTGCCACGGTAGGGTCCGGGACAAGGGTGCCGCCGCGCCACCGAGCGCTTAAATTCGCCAGCACTTGGCGGTAGTATAATGAGCGAAAACATCAATATCAAGGATTTCGCCTCCCTCGACATTCGGGTGGGCACCATTCTGACGGCGGCCCTGACCCCGGATGCCAATGTGCCGGCCTACCACCTTAAGATCGATTTCGGCGCCTTGGGTACCCGGCGCTCCAGCGCCCGGATCACCGATCACTACCGGCCCGAGGAGCTGGTGGGCAGCCAGATACTGGCGGTGGTGAACTTCCCCCCCAAACAGATCGGCCGCTTTGAGAGCGAGGTGTTGGTACTGGGGGGCTATGAACCGGACGGCAGTGTGAAATTGCTGCGGCCTGATAAACCGATCACCAATGGAGCGCGGGTGCGATGATCAAGGCGGTGGTTTTCGATATGGACGGGGTGGTGGTGGACTCCGAACCGTTGTACCAGCGAGCCCAGGTGCGCCTGTTCGCTGAGTTCGGTGTCACTATCCCCGAGGACGACTGGAAGCTCTTCCGGGGCATGACCGAGGATGCCTATTATGAGTTTGTAGGCCGGCGCTATAACCTCAACCGGCAGCTGCGGCAACTGCGGCGGCGCGGCCGGGAGTACGTCCAGCAGGTGTTTGAAACGGACCTGGAGTTCATGGCCGGTTTTACCCGCCTGCACCGGCTCATCAAGGGACATTACCGCCTGGGTCTGGTAACTTCCACTGCCTCCGATCTGTATAAAGTGATGGATGACAAATTGCATCTGGGACCATTTTTTGATGAGGTACTGTGCGGGGACATGACGACTAATAGCAAGCCGCACCCGGAACCGTACCTGGAAATTATGCGCCGGCTGGAGATAACCCCGAATGAAACGGTGGTGGTGGAAGATTCGATTCATGGCCTGAAAGCGGCTCGTGATTCCGGGGCCTGGACTATTGCCCTCACAGGCTCTGTCCCCCAGGAGGATATGCCGCCGGTCCACGCCATCATCGATTCATTGCAGGAACTTTCGCCTGGATTCATCGATAATCTGGTTACCATGGTAGAGGGCGAATAGCATGGGACCCAGCGAGGGCAGCCACCCGCCTAAAGTGCGCATAACCCTGCTCAAAGAAAAGCATATCGCCAGGATGATCGAGTGGCGTAACCAGCCCGAGATCGGGGAGCACCAGCCCATTGCCCAGCTCAGTCGTGATCAGTTTCTGAATTTCATCCATAGCCAGAAGTCACCGCACTTCTGGAAATTGGCTGACCGGGAGTATATTCTGATTATCGAGGAGGTCACCGGCGGGCAACCGGTAGGCTGGATGACACTGGAGATATCTTCCCAGCAGCACGGACTGTCCCGCCTGGGTTACAGCATCGGCCCTGAGCACTGGGGCCGCGGCTATGCCACCGCCGCCGTCCGGACTTTGCTGGTGCAGCTGTTTACCAAGACCGCCATCGTGCGTATCGAGGCCGATTGCTCGGTGCATAACCCCATTTCTATCCGGGTATTGGAGAAATGCGGCTTCCGTCAAGTGGGCATTAAAAAAGAGTACCTGGTGATCAATGGCCACCGGGTGGATCACTATTATTACGAGCTGTTAAAGAAAAACTTTAAGTAATCTACTGCCCGCGCGCAGCACACATGTCAGCCGCCTACGACGACGCCCTACGGATTCTAACCGGCACCAATCCTGAATACGGTGGCCGGACCAATCACGGTCCCACGGTGGCCATGGACCTCATCGAACTGGACCGGCCGGATGCGGTGCTGCCCTGGGTACAGCGCTACCGTCATCGCCTCGAGGGCCGCCAGCCTACTAGCAAAATGCTTACCCGTCATAATTACCATACAGCGCTGGGTGTCATGGGGCGCGCCAGCGACTGGGCAGCCTTTTTCCAACGGGAGTTAGTGGAACGTGATTGGAGGGTGGTGCTCAATATCTGGGTGCCCCGCTTGGCGCCCGGTCTGGCGGGGGCGGCCGGCAACGGTTTGCTGCGAGTCGCGCATGCCGTTAGGAGCCTGGAAGGTGGCGCCAGCAATCTGCGGAAGGCGGAACTGGCCGAGGGGCTGGCTTATTGGGCCGCCCGCTACCTGAACCTGCCCGGCATCCCGGCCGGCGCCGGCGCCGGCCGACTGGCACCCGTCGAAGCACTGGCCGCTATCAAGTGGCAAAACCAGCAGGACCTACCTGAATTCGGGCAGATCAGCGAGGGGCTGAGGGGGCTGCGCGGCTTTACCTCGTTCGCCGGGGTAATCAACCTGACGGCGCTACCGGCTGACCCGGGTGAACTGATTTCCCTGATCACCGAAATCTTCGTGCGAGTCTTTCCCGCCCATCGGGAGTTCCCGGAGATCCAGATCCCCTTCATCAAGGCGGTAGTCGTCCCCAGTGCATTACGCTCGCTGCTACCTTACCTGGAACCTGACACCAATACACTGCTGTTGCGCTATACCTGGCAGCTGGTTGCTGCCCTGTACACCGTTTTCGGGCGGGCCAAACCGGCCGATTCTCACGATCATGCCGCCGCCGATCCGATGCAGCTGCGAAACCAGGCGGTGGCCACCGGCAATGAGTATGTCATCATCTTTACGGCCGCCTGCCTGCGGGAGTACGGGTACCTGCCCCGCCCGGACTACCTGTTGGCCGCTGTCCAGGCCCGGGAACTGTTCACGCCCCAAACCCAGGGCTCGCCGGTAGGGGTCGATCCGTACCTACCCCGCTACAAGGACCAGTGATTTCACGGGCTATTACTTTGGCGGGCACCGCGCCCCGGTTTAATTTCCGGCCCGTAGCAGGGAAAAATA
>CBDVAP010000077.1:0-13529 GCA_965372015.1 uncultured bacterium
TGCCGCCAGTAAAATTTTCCTGGTACGACGGCGGGCTGATGCCGGAAAGGCCGGCCGGGATCGAAGAGGGCCGCAGAATGGGTGATGAGGGCGGTGGCGCCCTGTTCATCGGCGATAAGGGTATGCTGATGTGCAATACTTACGCCCGCAATCCGCGGATAGTGCCCGAGACCGCTATGAAAGCATACCAGCGGCCTGAAAAGACCCTGCCACGCACTGATGTGGGCCACGAGCAGGAATGGATTGCCGCTTGTAAAGGAGGGCCTACCCCCAGCTCGGATTTCGAGGTAGCGGTACCCTTCACAGAGACCGTCCTACTGGGGAATATAGCTATTCGGGTACAGGAGAATCGGAAACTGGAATGGGATGGTGAAAAGATGGAAATCACAAATTTCCCGGAAGCCAATCGATTCGTAAAGCGGGAATACCGAAGCGGGTGGAAGCTGGAAATCTAGTCGATTTTCTATCCGGCCCCTTTCAGGTACAGTAGTTCTCTTCACAATTGGTGTGTGTAGATTTTCGACCAACGGGGTATTATTGCTATGTCTCATCCTAACGAGAACCAGGTCCAAAGCAAATCCCCGCCCATTGATAGGCGGAAATTTTTCCGCTATTCAGCAGCCATGGTTGGCGGCCTCGTTTTGGGATCAAAAACCTTAGCAAGTGCGAAAAAAACCATCTCACCAACAGATAAATTGAATGTTGCCTTGCTGGGAACCGGTGCGCAGGGGCAGGTGCTGCTCAACTCCTGCCTGAAAATACCGGGAATCCGCATCATCGCCGTTTGTGATATCTGGGCGGCCTATAACCGCCGGCGCGTAAGCCGGTTATTGCAGAAATATCAACACGAACATCGGGTCTATGAGGATTATCGGGAAATGCTGGCTGAGGAACAGGACCTTCACGCCGTGATCATCGCGACCCCCGATTTCTGGCATGCGGAACAGACGGTGGCCTCCTTAGAAGCCGGTTTGGATGTGTATTGTGAGAAGGAAATGTCCAATACACTGGCAGGCGCCCGTAAAATGGTGGCGGCTGCAGGCCGCACCGGTCGCCTCCTGCAGATCGGGCACCAGCGCCGGAGCAATCCTCGATACATTCACTGTTATGAAAAGCTGATTCGCGAGGCGGAACTATTTGGTCGTTTTACCACCGTGAACGGGCAATGGAATCGGTCGGTACAGCCCGATCTGGGCTGGCCGAAAAAGGCCGCCATCGATAGTGCGATCCTGAAAAAATACGGTTTTGCCGATATGCATCAATTTCGGAACTGGCGCTGGTTCAAGGGATTGGGAGGCGGACCGGTTGTCGATTTGGGCTCGCATCAGATCGACATATACAATTGGTTTTTAGAAGCCCGCCCGGTTAGTGTGACTGCGGTGGGCGGCACGGACTATTACGATCCCCAAACCCATGAATGGTATGATAATGTTCAGGCTTTGTACGAATACCGCACCCGAAGCGGGACTGTGCGGGCTTTTTACCAGGTGATCACCACCAATAGGAATGGGGGATACTTCGAAACTTTTATGGGCGACAGGGGGACCTTGCACATATCCGAATCCGCGGGCCGCTGCTCAATTTATCGCGAAGATCAGGCCCCCTTTTGGGACCAGTGGGTCCAGAAGGGTTACCTCCAGTCGCCGGTGGAAACAGCGGCTCCCACCGGCGCGGTGCTGGATGTCCGGGAAACATTGGCGCCACCGGCTTACAGTTTGCCCCTTGAGATGAACGATCCCTATCATAAGCCACATCTGGAAAATTTCTTTGATGCCATCCGGGGAAACGCTGAATTGAATTGCCCGGGGGAGATAGGATATGAAACGGCGGTGACGGTATTGAAGGCCAATCAGGCGGTGGCCGACGAACGGAAGATCCCCTTCCGCTCCACCGATTTCAAGATTTAAAGCCTAAGCCCCGGCCGTCCGAGAAACAAACCTGCAGATGAAATTGAACCGGATTCCAACCAACTAGCGCCCATTGATATCCCGGCCTCAATCCTCTTTTTTATTGGGCTGCCTGTGGGCCGGTTTTTTCTTGGGAATCCTGAATCCACTGACAATTTATGCTGCCGAACCGATAGATTCAGCAGCCGTTACCACCAAGCTCGGTGATCGAGGCCTTTCCGGCCGGATCGCACCCGTGCACCTCCTGGACCTCATCGATCATGAGGGCGCGAAAATACTGTCAGCCGACGACTTCCCCTTGCCGTTTTCCATGGAGCAGACCTGCAACCCGTGCCATGATTATGACGCAATCGCCGGGGGTTGGCATTTCAACGCCGGGCAGGCAGACATAGGCCCGGGTCGCCCCGGCCAACCCTGGATCTATGTAGACACGACGCTGGGAATCCAGCTGCCATTGTCATATCGTAATTGGCCCGGTATTGTGCATCCGATAGATCTTGGCCTCTCCCGCTGGGACTTTCTGGAGAAATTTGGTGGACTGATGCCCGGCGGATGGGGCGAGGACTGGCAGGCCGAACAACCGGTTTATCGTCCCGAATGGTTTACCTCCGGGGAACCTGAGGTGAACTGCCTGGCCTGCCATGACCGCTCGTTCAAGCAGGATCGGGCGGAATACAACCGCCAGATGCGCCTGGGGAATTACGCCTGGGCTGCAACTGCGGCCGGTGGTTTGGTCGATGTGAGCGGCGCGGCATATAACTTGCCCCCATTATATGATCCCTTCCTGCCCCATCCTTTAGACGAGGAGAATCAGAATTCTCCCACGGTTCGCTACCGGCCGGATGTTTTTACCGCTAAAGATGAGGTATTGCTGGATCTTACGCGGCAGGTTCCGAACGAACGCTGTTATGCTTGCCATTCGAGTCTCTATTCCCTCGAATATCCGGGAGCATTCGAACCGCTTCCCGCTGACATCCATATCACAGCTGGATTGAGTTGTGTGGATTGCCACCGAAATGGCCTGGACCATCAGATTATTCGAGGATATGAGGGAGAGAGCGCCGGGGAAGCTTGGCTCAGTTGTCGTGGTTGTCACTTAGGTCAGCAGACGGCCGGTTCGCCGGCCGGTCGTTTCGGGGCTCCCGAGCCGGACCATGCCGGTATGCCCGCTTCCCATCTGATTACGATCAGCTGCACTACCTGCCATGCCGGTCCGTGGCCACAACACGATCAGCGCCGGGTGAAAACCTCCCAATCCCATGCCCTCGGCACTCATTCCGTTGATCCTGCCCCCTCAGCCCCGCCAGGCATTTCGGGCCCCGTTTACTTGCCGGGCGCCGATGGCATGCTGACCCCCCAATTGGCCCTCTGGCCCGCCTTTTGGGGATTCATGGATGGGCAAACGATTCAGCCGCTACAAATAGAGCAGGTCCGGCAGTTGCGGGCCGGAGCAGCCCTTTTTGACAGCACACTGGAACAGAGCCGCTGGCCCCGGGACAGTATTGATGTTGCCCTGGCCCTGGCAGGTTTAGACAGCCTTTTCCCGGGTGAGCGGCAACCGGTTTACGTTAGCGCAGGGTTGGTTTCGCGATTGCAGCCGGATGGCCGGTTGATCAGCTTCACAAATTCCGCGGGCGATCCATACATCTGGCCGATCGCCCATGCCGTCAGGCCTGCCCGCCAGGCCTTGGGCGCGAGCGGATGCCGGGATTGCCATTCGGGGAGCGCCGCCTTTTTCTATGGCGAAGTTGAGGCTGCCACCCTGGGGTATCCCGTCCAGGGCGCCAAGCGAACAAGGTCTGAGATGATGGGCACGAGTGTGCTCTACGCCCACTTGTTGGATGGCACGATTCTAATGCGGCCGGCCTTCAAATTGGTCTTGATCCTGGGAACGATTCTGATCTCGGCAGTAGTGCTTTTGATATTCTTTAAGCTCCTGGATAAATTATTGAACAGCTATGCACCTAAACGGTTGGAACCTTGATCGGCAATGATATTTGAATATACAATAGCTGTCTGCGGGATTGGCTGCACTGCATTTCTTGGGTACATTGCCTGGAAAGACCGGCCAGCTGCGATAAGCGGTAGAGTCCAAGGATCATCCCCGGATGTGATTGATAAATATTCCGAGCCGGATCGCAAGCTCCGCCGAATAGTGACTGCTTTGGCGATCACACTGGGATTAACGGGATTCGTCTCCGTTCCGCTGAGCAACGTCGGCTTAAGGGATGGATTGGTCATGTTACATACGGTTCTGGGAGCGTTCTTCATTCTGGCGCTGCTCCCATTGTTGATGCTGAGGGCTGGAAGTATGGGGCGCCGCGCCCTGGAATTAATAAATGATCATGATAGGCACTCCCCAAAAACCTCCCCAGGTTTCGGGACGTACTTGAGCGTCGGTATTTTCTGGATCATGGCCGTACTGGCGATCTGCCTGCTGGCCACAGTCTGGGGCATGTTTTCGACGGCTGTGTCGCAGGCCGAACAGGCTGTTTTGCGCCAGCTGCACACGATGTTCTCAATACTGTTCTTGCTCTTGCTGGGAGCATTCTCCCGACAGATAATACGATCCAGCCGGATTTGAGATGACCAACCGGTATACACCGTGAGCCTCTATAATGAAAAGGCCAAATAATGAATAATGCACACCTTCGTGAAATTAGTTTGGTGCTGCTAAGTGTCCTGTCTCTTAACAATGCCCAGGTAGCAGCCCAGGAAAAGTTGGTACCACTGGAAATCGAATTACCCAAGCCAATGTTCATAGGAACACCACAAAATCTGCGGGTCCCTAATCTGGAGAAACCACTGGGAAAGCCCCGGCCGCCCTTTCTGGCCCCGACGGGAACGTTGAACCTGGCTTTGGGCAAACCGGTCACAAGTTCCGATGATTTCCCGGTAATCGGGGAGTTGGAGATGGTCACCGATGGCGATAAGGAGGCCCCGGATGGTAGCTTTGTGGAGCTGGGGCCATTTCTGCAGCAGGTGACTATTGACCTGGGACAGCCTTGCGAACTGTTTGCCGTGGTCGTTTGGCACTACCACATGCAGCCGTTAGTGTATTTCGATGTGATTATTCAAATCGCCAGCGATTCCACCTTCGAAAATGATCCGGCCACCATTTACAATAACGATCTTGATAGTTCCGCCGCACTCGGGCTGGGGACAGATAAACACTATGTGGAAACGGCGGAAGGCAGACTGGTGGATGCCAAAGGCACTATTGGCAGATATGTGCGTCTGTACAGCAGTGGGAACACCAGCAATGAATTAAACCATTACATCGAGGTGGAAGTATACGGCCGACCGGTGGAGTAATGCTCAACCGCCAGGTTTTCAACCTCCTAATAGCGCTACTGGTACTGGTGGCCTTCGCCATCAGGGTCCCTGATCTTGATGGGAAACCGATGCATACCGATGAGGCGGTGCATGCCTATAAGACCGGTGAACTGCTGGAAGGATATGCATTCCGCTATGATCCCCTCGATTTCCACGGCCCACTGCTCCATTTTTCCGCCTGGATCAGTGCCCGGCTGCATGGGATCCATGAGTACAGGGATCTAGAGCCCAGACACCTGCGCTTGGCGACCGTGGTTTATGGCAGTCTGATAATCGCCTGGCTCTGGGCGCTGTATAAGTGTATCCCCCCCCTCGCGCTAGTATTTTCCGGTGCCCTATTTATAGTCTCACCGGCCCTGGTGTACTATAGTAGATATTTTATTATGGAAACCCTGCTGGTGTTCTTCCACCTGGGATTCACTATAGCAATTATGCGCTACCTGGTGAAGCCCACAACAAAGTGGCTGTTGATCGGGGCGATTTGCCTGGGGCTGATGTTCGCCACCAAGGAGACGGCACTTTTATACCTGCTGGCCGCCGGGCTGGGATTGGCTGCAACCGTGGCACTTGCACCGAGCCGGAGCGGCATACTGTCTCGTCTGAAGCTGGCTGCCCGGCCCTGGCATGTACCCCTGTTTTTCCTCATAGTCGCCTTGGTTTTCACGATCCTCGTTTCCGCGTTTGGGTCAAATTGGGAGAATATCGGCACTTATCTCCAGGGCTATGGGACCCATCTCCAGAGAGGCCTGCATGAAAATGCTCATGTGAAACCGTGGTATTATTACGGCCGGCTGCTGATTTTTTCACACTGGGATTCTGGACCGGTCTGGAGCGAGGGTCTGATCCTGGTTTTAGGCGCTATAGGCGCGGTTCACTTTTACCGTCAACGAAATTCCGCCAAAAGCCCCCAGGTTACGGCCCACAATTTTCTGGTATGGAACACATTCCTGGGAATTATATTATTTTCCCTGGTTCCATACAAGACTCCCTGGAATATGCTGGGATATTTGGCCGGTATGATTTTGCTGGCCGGCCAGGGGGTGTTGGTTTTATTTGAAAAATATTCCGGGCATCGCCAGAGATTGCTGCTGGCCGGGATCCTTTTATTAGGCTTCGGCCACCTGGCTTGGCAGATGGTGGCAGCCACGACCAGATATGACGCCAGCCCGTTGAATCCGTATGTTTACGCCCATACTTCTCACGATCTGGATAAGCTGGTGACCGGCCTGAATCAAGCTGCGGCCGTTGACTCTGTCGGTTTCGACCTGCCCATTCAGGTGATTGCCACCGGGCACGATTACTGGCCCCTGCCATGGGATTTGCGAAGGTTCTCTACTGTCTACTGGTGGGAAACCATCGATTCGGGCATTGCCCCGGCCGCTGTTATTATAGGATGTATGACAGAAAACGATCAGGATTCTGTTGAAGCTAACATAGCGGATTATGTATATAGTGGATTTGCGCCCGGTCAAAAAACCATGTATACATCCCTGTTTGGAGCTCCGATTGCTCTCCGCCCGGGAGTCACACTTGCGACCTTCATAAGATATGACCTATATAATCGGCTCCCCATGGTTGTGCAAGGTGAACCTTAGTGGCCTCTAATCACCTCGAAGAGGGACCGGGGTTGGTGAAAACCGGCGCGGTTTCGGTGCATAAATATTCCCACTTTGCCATGGGGACCATATTCGAACTGTTCCTGGATCATGTGGAGCAGGAATATGCCTCGCAAGCCGCTGCCGCCTGCTTTCAGAGCCTGGACGAGGTGGAGCTGGAATTAAGTCGCTTCCTTGAGAATAGCGATATCTCCCGGATTGTGGCGCTCAAGCGGGATGAAAAGTTAATCTTGGGCCGGCACGCCTATGCTTGCCTGGCACTGTCACAGAAAATGACCCGGGAGACCGGAGGAGCTTTTGATGTAGCCTATCTATCGGGTGAAGGTTGCACCGGGGCCTCGCAGAATCGGGCCAAACCCAGGACAAAAGACCCCCTTGTTACGGAAAGAACAACGAATATCCCGGAGCTATTCAGGCTGGACCCCGGCAATCGGGAAATTCAGAACCTGACTGAGGCGCTCACTCTCGACTTGGGGGGTATCGGGAAAGGTTATGCCCTTGATTGTATGGCCGATATCCTGAATGAATGGGAGTTGCGGCGGGCGCTATTACAGGGGGGACGCAGTTCCGTGCTGGCTATGGATGCACCTCAGGGCCAGGCAGGGTGGCTTTTATCCATCAGTCATCCCGGGGAAAACGGCGGAATATTGGCGAGATTGAACTTGCGGAACCGGGCGCTGGGAGCCTCGGGGGTTTTGAAAGGACCCCATATCAAGAAACCATCGAGTTACAGCGGCCCCCGTGATAACCAAGTTCGGGCGACCTGGACAATAGGCACTTCTGCGGCCGAGATGGATGCCTTGGCAACGGCGGCCATGCTTATTGAAGAGCAGCTACTTATACGATGCTGCCAAAAATTCTGCCGGGCGGCTGCCAGACTGGAAGGCCAACCGGCAATGAAGGATATCGCTACCACCAGCCAACTGCTGTTATATGGGCCGGAGCAGGATTTATTCACTTTGGAATTGCCGTTATCCGCGGGACCTCCCGAAGGTCTTGAACAGGAAAACCAGCTCCTTTAATACCAGGTACGTACTTCGGCCGTAGCGCAGCCGACTGTCTTTGTCCCAGGCCCAATCGATGGGGAATTCAACGATCACAAAGCCGGCATTTCGGGCGCTGAGGATAATTTCGAGATCGAATAAAAAGCCTTCCAGCACACAATTCCGGTACAGAGTTTCCGCCGCATCTTTCGTGTAGAGTTTGAATCCGCATTGGGTATCAGTCAGATCCTCCGGTAGTGGCAAGATCGCGTGGGATAAGCGTTGGAAACCGATCGATAATAACCGGCGCAGCAGACTCTGCCTTTTTAATATATTGCTCTTAGGCAATTTCCGGGAACCATGGGCAATCTGGCAGGCCCCATTTCTGATCAAATCCAGGCCCGCCATCAGGAATTCCCAAGCCACATTCCCACCACTATCAGCGAACATGATGATTTCGCCCTGAGCTTCCAGCACTCCACTGCGTACCGCAGCTCCCTTGCCGCGATGCTCCCTGTTCTCCAAAATAACCAGGTTGATATCTTCCGGTAGATGACTTTCAGTTTCCCTGGCAATATTTATTCCGTCATCAGTGCTGCCGTCGTCGGCGATGATTATTTCAGTTGTGATACCATAGCCATGACAGAATTCGGCAGCTGACCGAATATCATCCGCTATTTTGGATCCCTCGTTTAAGATGGGGATAATCAGACTGAGTGCGGGCCGGGGATCTGATTTTGTGGCTATCATAAATAGATGCTCAGTTAGAAATCATTGACGGCCTACGCCGGCGGTTCCCGGTCACACTCGGAAGCGGCTCCATCAAGAGCGGTGACGAATCCGTCAGCTACCGGAAGGGTCGGGTACCTATGCTTTATATCAGTTCAAGTGTAAGGTGCCGGCAAGTCTGAATCAAGACATAAACCGTAAGAGCCGCAGGATCGTGCGGCGTATTCTAACCGACCTGGGGGACCATTTCACCGGGCAGCCCGAAGTAGCGACACCCCGCCTATGGCAGGGGGTACAGCCGCATAGTGCTGAGTTAGCGGTTATCTATCAGTATGGATACTGCATTCTGCCAGGAGGCCCTAAATGAGGCCGTTCAGGCTTACGGGTACCAGAGATATTCAATATCGATCAGGGTGCTCAGTTCACCAGTGAGGAGTTTACCGGTGTACCCAAATCGTCCAACATCCGCATCGGTATGGATGGGAAAGGGCGTTGGATGGACAATGTCTTCATCGAGAGGCTGTGGCGCAGCCTGAAGTACGAGGAGGTCTATCTCAAAGCCTACGAAACGGTGACCGAGGCCAGGTCAAGCATCAGGGAATGGATCAGGTTCTACAATCGTGAGCGTCCGCATCAATCGCTCGGCGGGCAGACACCGGAACAGGTATATTTCGGTCAGTCAATAAAGGAGTTGGCGGCCTGATGAACAACATGGCAGGATTACATCTAAGAATCGTAAATGGGTGTACAAGACTATGGGGTTCACCTCATACAACAGAGTGACACCACACACAACAGATCATAGGAAGCCTCTTTTAAAATTAGGAAATTCTATCTATTTATCGTAATTCATTCTGAATGTCAAATGGAATTAGGAGCTATAATCTTAAGAAAGGGATGGATTCATGGCCAAATGTAAATCGTGCGGTACAGGGGGAAGTTTAGGAAACTCCGTCTGGAAATGCCCACTTTGCGATAGTGAAATCTGTCTGAGTTGCTTAGAAAGAACCGGCCAAAAGCGTGGTGGAATTCTTGGCATGGGAGAGAGCTTCAAATGTCCAAAATGCAATGCTGATATGCAAAAAATTGCTTGGTAGGAATACCACACTATCTAAACCGTTCGGTGTCAGAGCAATGTGGAGCAAAGTGGACTGAGGATTTAAGGCGCTTAATAGGATTCATTTGGTCACCACTAGTCACCCTAGGTCAAATCTCTGCCCCGTTTTCCTGCCTCTTTTTGTATTTCACGACGGGGGAGCAACAGATCGAGCGCAGATTGCTCATTTATTGCACACTTGTCACCCGCTCCCGTCGATAGGCCAACGACTTTCTAAGCCGTCGCTCTTAATAACTACCCAAAAATCCAGGAGAAAACTCCTACTATTCAGGAGCCTACCAACGAAAAGAGGCGATTATCCAGGAGAAAAGGTATATTATGTGGTGTATATCCTGCCCTACAAAATCACTGACCTTCAATCACCACATTTACTAACTTACTAAGTGGTCCAAACGGTGGTGGCAGGTCACAACTAGTATTTATAGGTCACATACTCCCAATACTAATCGCTTTTCGTCCGGTCAATTATAGGAATTCCATTATGGCGACATTGATACTGCGGGATACATACCGCTCGTTGGTGGAGGAAATGAATACTCTTGAAAAATTAATGAGAGAGAATTCATCAAGGATTAGAGATGCAGCTAGTCACGGAGATCTTCGTGAAAATGCGGAATATCACGCTGCCAAGGAGGCGCAGAGTTTAGTAATATATAAGAAACAATTGATGCAATCCCATGCGCCATTCCAGATCATCGAGAATAGTGAAATTGAAAACGACAAGGTAGGATTTGGTAATAAGGTTACAATCCATGAACAGGACACAGGAAAGGTCGAAGACTATTTCCTATTAGGCCCGATCGAATTTGAGCTGGATCTCTTTCCCTCGATCGCAACATACCATTCACCTTTTGGCCGCGCTCTATCCGGTAAAAGGATTGATGAAGATTTTTCAATTGAAATCCGAGGTAAAAAGACGAAGTACACGATTACTGCAATCGAAAAGATTTCTGCAGGCTGAACAACAGCGATATCAGAGACTGACCTACCCCCCAAAAGCTGTACCAGTTCGTAAGTTAGGATTTGGGCACAAAATGATGGTGGCAAAACATGTTTCTGTTTCATGCAGATAGGTCACCACTAGTCACCCTAGGTCAAATCTCTGCCCCGTTTTCCTACCTCATTTTGTATTTCACAACGGGAGAGCAACAAACTGAGCGCAGATTGCTCATTTATTGCACACTGGCCACCTGCCCCCGTCGATATCGCAACGACCTTTCTTAGCCCGCCAGTGGGCGGATGGGCCTGCTGGCGCACCGTAGGTCACGCGTTCGCCCCGCCATCTGCGGGGTTCAATCGCGTCCGGGGTACTGGTATCCCTGCTGGATCGGTGTGAAATGATCAACCGAAGGATGCTTCGGATGAGGCACCCGCCGTTGGCGGGATTTGCCCGCTTTCTGCGGGGTTCCGTGAACAAAACCTTGGAAGTACAGATTGTCTCGCTTAGCTTTCGGCCGCGAAGGCCAATGGCATTCTTATTGTTAACAATAATAGACAGATAACCACAAACGAAGGAGTGAAGCCATGTCTAAAAGAAAATTTGCATTAAGTAGTGTGTTTGCACTTATCACGATTTTGGCGTTAGGGTGCGCAACGGTAAATTATGTTGGGAATTCATTCGATCCAACTACGAGCGTTGACACCTATTTTTCTGAAGATGACATAGGGAGAGAGTACACTATAATTGGACATGCAATTGGTAGCGGTGTAATGGCCGACAATGATGTAATCCAAGCAAAATTGATCGAGGAAGCTAAGCTTAAAGGGGCAGATGCTATTTTGATTACCGGAGTAGGTAGGTCAAACGTGACCACTGGTCCTAACTCCAGCGCGCCCGAAAACCAAATAAGCGCATCGTTCCTGAAATATAAATAGCTTAACAGAACAGTTGCCAACCGCCGGATGGCCGTGCTCTTGGAGCTGACTGAGCGTACGCATGCCGATGGGATGGAGGCTTCGTCTTCCCGTTATAGAGTTTTGCCAAATCATAAGGGATCTATCCATGCTGAAAAATAGAATAAGTGCCATCGTCGCCCTAATCTTAGTTGCATCCCTGCCAACCATTTCATCTGCCCAAGGCACGGGCCTCACCCGAAAGGAAGTACTGAGAAATCCACTCATGTCGGCGTCGGTGAGTGTTATTACAGCGAACTCAATCGGGTTCCTCGATAGCACCGATCTCGCTAATGCACAACTGCCTTGGTGGATGCCTACCATCATTGGGACTCAGCATCTGCCCATGTATAAGGTCAATCCCGGGCTGGCGAAGAAATATTCGATTGCTGAAGGCATCTTCCTTGGCACGCATTATGCCACTCGGAATCAGTATACATTTACCAAAACCGCCGTCAATCTATATATGATGACGGCCTGGTACTCCTCCTATCATATGTATAAGATCAATCGCAATAATGCGGAGCCGGGTGTCTATACAGATGATTGGATAGGTTATAGCCTGAAAGAGCTCGCAATGGCGCCCATCCAGTTAAAAAGTTGATACGGCCCTTGTTCCTAATTCCAGTCGGGCTCATAGCGTGGAGTCAGTTGGTACAAATTAGCGATTCTGAAACTTCAATTCTTAAGACAAAGAAGGCATACATCGATGGGAAGGAGTATTCCGTTGGCGCAGGCCTCGCTATGGTGACGGCAAATAATGCTCTGCACTATCTTGCCACAGGTATCGGTGAAGAAGTGTTATACCGAGGAGTGGTCTATGAGGAGCTGAAAACCACTTTTGGATCGCGACGGGCGAAGTTGTACGATTTCTTTCTCTTCCCCGCTATCCATATACCAATGGACCTTGCCGCCGGAAAAAGTGATCTAATTGTGGGCAATTTCATCAATCGCGGGATCGCTACGGTGCTGTTTGATTATGCCTACGATCGAGGTGGCCTTCCCCTGGCTGTGTCGCTGCACACGTGGTTCAATTTTATCAATTTCACAACCAACTGGATGAGAGATGGCGGAGTACCTGATATCAACGCTGTGGACGATACAGGTACCCCGGCTTTGGTATCAGCGGCACCGGTCATGATCCGTTACACCTGGCAATTTTAGGCCGCTGATGATAACCCAATAGCGGTAATGTTCTCAAAACCAATACCGACATGTGGCAGGAGACGAACATGAGATTATCCATAGTAGCAGCGGTTATTGTCATAATAACGATGCCAATTCTACCACAGGGATCGGCCAGCCATGTTGAATCGGTCGCGCGCGCAGCTCTTCCCATCGCCGCCCAGCGTTGGCTGGACAGAGCCCTTCCCCCGGACCTTGATCTTCCATCAAGCGTCCAAATTGAATAAGTAGGCGCCTTGGAGATTCGCGGCAAATGGATACCTTTCAAGGCCAGCGGTGTCTACAGCGCGTCTCCGCTTTCATTCAACTGGCGGGCCAGGCTACGCTTGATGCCTTTATTCGTAATCGTTGCTGAGGATGGCCACTTGGACGGCCAGGGCTGGGGTAGCGCCCGGCTGTGGGGACTGATCCCTATGATGAAAACGCGCACTGACCCAGAGGTCTTGACCAGCCAACTGGTGCGTAATCTGGGCGAGTTGAACTGGCTGCCTGAATTAGCACTTTCCAGCCCGGAGTTGGCCTGGAGCGACGCTGGCGAAAATGCTTTTGAGATCCGCAGCCGTGCTGGAGAAGTAGAAGTGATGGTCCGCTTTGAAGTAAACGATCAGGGCGATATTGTTCGCGCTTACTCTCCCTCGCGCCTATACGAGGTTCCCGGCGAGGGATATGCTGAGGCGCCATGGTACTACGAGTTCACCGATCACCGCGACTTCGGCGGAGTACGGATCCCGGCGGCAGCCGTCGCTACGTTTGAGAAAAGCGA
>CBDVAP010000078.1:0-13417 GCA_965372015.1 uncultured bacterium
AGGCTCAGGGAGCCAGATCTTCTGGCTGACCCGCTGGCCGGAAATCCTCCCCGATACCGTGGATCGGAGGCTCCCGTTCGATCTCCCAAGCATTCTTTACCTGGAGCAGGTGAAATTTGATCTGCTCATCAACCTGGACAAGGATCTGGAAGCCTGCGCCCTGGCCGGCCGGCTGCAAGCTGATAAGAAGCACGGCTTCATTCTATCCGGTGGTGTTCCGGCCCCGGTGGATCAGCTGGCCGAAAAAAAGTTCCTCACCGGGCTATTCGACGATATTGGCCGGGCCAACACCAAATCATATCCCGCAGAGATATTCGAGATCATTGGTCAAACCTTCAAGGGTGAAAAGTACGCTATAGCCGATTATGCCTCGGATGAACCGTGGTCCCTGCCGGCCGGTGGTCCCCTGGTGGGACTGAATACCGGCTGCGGCCGGCGCTGGCTGACACGTCTGTGGCCCGAAGAGTACTGGATACAGTTGGCAGCCCAGCTTCAGGAGCAGGGCTACCGGGTACTGCTCCTGGGCGGCCCCGATGAGGATGAGGCCAACCGGCGTATCCAGGCCGCTTCGGGGGCCCTGTATCTGGGAACTTTTCCGTTGGAGCGGTTCATCAGCCTCTTGAACCAGTGCCACCTGGTAGTGACGCTGGTGACCATGGCCTTGCACCTGGCCATCGCCCTGGAAAAAAAGATCGTCCTGCTCAATAACATTTTCAACCGCCACGAATTCGAGCTCTATGGTCTGGGTGAAATCCTGGAACCCCCCAATTGCACCTGCTACTTCGCCCAGGAATGCGACCGGGAGTGCATGCGGGAGCTGCCGGTGGCGGAACTATTCGAGACGGTAACTCGCTTGCTGCCCATCTGATGAAAATCGCCCAACTGGGACCTTTCCCACCGTTCCGAGGCGGCATCCAGCACTTCAATACGCTGCTGTACCGGCAGTTAATCACCCGCCACCAAGTACGGGTGATCAATTTCCGTCGCCAATACCCCAACATCCTATTCCCCGGCACCAGCCAATTCGATGAAACCGCCGCCGTTGAGCCGGCCTTTGAGGAGCGCTTGTTCGACCCCCTGAACCCCATCTCCTGGTACCGGGTCTACCACCGGCTGGCGGACTGGCCGGCTGACCTGGTGATTTTCAAGTACTGGATGCCATACTTCGCTCCCGGCCTGGGATCGGTGATGCGCTTACTGGGCCGCCGGAATGTCACCCGGAGTCTGTGCATTATCGATAATCTGGCCCCCCACGAGCATCGTCCCGGTGACCGGCTGCTTAACCGCTATCTGGTGAACAGCACCGACCTGTTCATTCCCATGTCCACCGTTATCGAGCAGCAGCTGTTGGCACTCAAACCGACGGCGCGCTACCAGCTCAACCCCCACCCCACCTACACCAATTTCGGCCCCCGGCTGCCGCGAGATCAGGCCCGGCGGCGATTGGGGCTGGGGCCGGAACCGGTCCTGCTTTACTTCGGCTATATCCGTAAATATAAAGGCCTGCTGACACTCCTGGAGGCCTTGCCCGCGGTAGTGGAGCGCTTGGGAGCCAAAACGATTATCGCCGGAGAGTTTTACGACGACCCGGCCGAATACCAGGCCCTGATGGAAAATCCGGTGCTGGCGCCCTATCTGGTGGATGCCACCCGCTTTATTCCCGACGACGAGGTGGCGATCTATTTTTCTGCCGCCGACGTGGTGGTGCTGCCCTACCTGACTGCCACTCAGAGCGGCATCGTCTCCATCGCCCTGGAATATGAAGTGCCCTGCATCGTCACTTCGGTGGGCGGTCTGCCGGAAGTAGTGCTGCACGGCCGTACCGGTCTGGTTGTGCCGCCCCATGACCCGCCGGCCCTCGCTCAGGCCATCATTGAATTCTTTACCACCGTTGACAGACAGCAGATGGTTAAGCGGATCGCCGAGGAGAAACAACGCTTCAGCTGGTCATCGCTGGTAGACACTATCGAAGCTCTGGCGGACGGTTAGAGGGGCGCCGTTAGGGCCGGTCAATTACACTGATACTAAGTGATAGGTTCTTCCCGAGTATTGGCTTGCCCGCTCCCAGCCGAGTACGCGCTTTTGATCAGATCCATCTCCTGATGACGTCGCTGGACAAACATCTCCGCCACCAAGCCCATCGAGACCAGCTGCACGCCCACGATAATCAGCAGCATGCCCAGGAACAGCAAGGGCCGGTTGCCGATCCAGATGCCGCGAAACCAGTTGATCGCCAGGTATAACGAAATACCCATACCCATACCGGATATGATTAGTCCTGCCAGGCCGAAGAAGTGCAGTGGCCGCTGGAAATAGCGCCCCAGGAACATTACAGTTAACAGGTCCAGCAACCCATGAAAATAGCGGGCCCGCCCGTACTTTGTGCTGCCGTGTAGCCGCGGCCGGTGCTCAATCACCTTTTCGGTCACCCGGAAACCCTTATATTGGGACAGGGCCGGGATGTAGCGGTGGAGGCCGCCGTAGATTTCCAGGCTTTTAACCAACTCGGCACGATAGACTTTGAGGCCGCAGTTGGAGTCGTGGATATTGACGCCGGTCATCAGTCGAACCACGAAATTGAAAAGCTTTGAGGGCCAGCGCTTGGACAGCGGATCGTGGCGCACCTTCTTCCAACCACTCACTAAGTCCCAGCCCTCCATAAGTTTGGCTATCAGGGCCGGGATTTCAGCGGGATTATCCTGGAGGTCAGAATCCAGGGTGACCACCACCTCCCCCTGGGCGGTCTTGAAACCGGCCGCCAGGGCCGCCGCTTTGCCGTAGTTGCGGTAAAACGTGAGTACTTTAACCCGGGAATCGCCATCAGCGATCTCTTTTAGCACGGGGCCGGAGCCGTCGTCGCTCCCATCGTCAATGTAGATGATCTCGCCCTGGTCGCCAGGCGGGATCACAGCCGCCAACTCCCGGTGTAACTGCGGTAGCGAGCCCACCTCGTTGTAAACCGGCACCACGGCGCTCACCGAATAGGTCATGGTCTCATCATTCATCGGAAGCACGTACTTCGGTGGGTTGGCCGTTTTCCCGGATTTCACGGGCCTGTTGGAAATAATTCTCCGCCTGATCCCGGTCACCGAGCTCCAGGTATACTGCCCCCAAATGATCAAGGACAATAGCATTACCCCCCTTGGCCTCCAGGCTCTTGGCGATATACTTGCGGGCCTTGCCATAACGGCCCAGCCGGTACCATATCCAGCCATAAGTATCCAGGAACGAGGAATTGCCGGGTTGCAGCTTCAACGACCGTTTGGACATTTTGCGGGCCAGCTTCAGTTGCTTCCGGCCGGGGTGGGACCGGTCTGCCAGGCTATAGGCATAATTATTCAGGGTCACCGGGTCATCATGGTCGCTTGAGAGCAACACTTCATACAGGGAATCCGAGACCCTGAACTTCTCCAAACTGGCCCAGGTGGAGGCCAGGATCCGTTTGATATACCGGGCCGAGGGCCTGCGTGCCAAAGCCCACAGCAAAGGGCCTTCGGCGTCTTTATAACGGTCAGCATCATAATACAAACGGCCCAGAAGATAATTCACATCGGTGTGCGCTGGAAAACGGGCGACGGCTTCTTCCATCACGGCGATGGCCCCTTTTAAATCATCCCGGTAGGACTTGGCGATAGCCAATCCGGTGTAGCCGCCGACACTATCGGGGTAAATCTCTCGCATCAGCTGGGACACCCGGGCCAGTTCCCGGTAATTGCCCAGTTCCGAGGCTAATCCGCCATACGTGCTGAGAACTTCCCATTGGCGCTGGCCTTCTTCGAGTAGTGCCGCTATTACCCCTAAGGCCGGTTCCAGCTCTTCTACCTGGGTGTACAGCCAGGCCAACTGCAGCCGGTTGGCGGTGGATGCCATCCCTGATGCCGACAACTGCTCATAAATTTCCAGTGCTTCCTGATAGCGCTCGGTCCGCAGGCAGATTTCCGCGTAGGTTCTTAATATCCGCAAGTCATCGGGCTGCTGCTGGTGCAGCCGCTGGTAGACCAGGTATGCCCTCTCCAGATCTCCCACGGAGAGAGCCAGCTCACCGGCCCGCGGCAACACGTGTACCTGGCCGGGATCACGATCTGCAATCAGCAGGTAGGTTTCGATGGCCTCATTAATCTTATTTAGCTTGATCTGGAGGGCCGCCTTGTGGAACAGCGGATCGATCTCGGTGGGGTCCAGCCGGGCCCACTCGTCCAGATGATGCAGGGCGGCCGGGTAGTCCTCCCGGGCGGCGGCGTTGCGGGCCAACAGCTCATGCACCAGCGGGTCGTCCGGTTGCAGCAACAAGGCTTTCCGGCCCGCCCGGTTGGCCCGCTCCGGCCGGTGGAGCTGCATCAAGGCTTCCGCCAGGTCCAGGTAGATCGTTGCCGAGGTGGAATCGTAGCGCAGGGCCAGCTCGTAGGAAGCTACCGCCTGGCGATATTCGCCCTGTAGCATGGCCAGGTCAGCATCCAGGTAATGTGACAGCGCCCGACTGTCGTATTGCCGTTGCTGGCCGGTGCTCTTCTCCTGTGCGCCCGGGAACACTCCCGGTACCGCCAATAGGAGGATTAAAATACCTGTCCGCACCAATCGCAGCGTCACGGCAGTCAATTTAGATGCACTATTCAACCGAACCCTCTCGACAGAAAGTACCCATTGGGGGTGTGAAAACGGGCGGTGCACAGGGTAGCCCTCGGGAGCGACGCCGCATCAGCGGCCGGTAACGTAGCCGTTCAACTGCGCCCCCGCCTGAACAATTTCATCATGGATATAGCAGTTCCGCAGTTGCGCCCCGGCCAAAATTATGCAATTGTCCATGATTGTGTCGATTATCATACAATCTTCCATAATACTGCTGGTCCGCGCCGTGGAGCCTTCCAGCCCGGAATCAGGGTGCACAAACATCCCACCCGGCAGCTGTTGCACTAAGTAGCTGTTGGTGCTCAGCAGGTTTTCCTTAGTACCGCAGTCTAACCATCGATCCAAGTTTTCGGTCCGGATCGACACGCCGTTATCAAGCATCAGCTTCAAGGCGTCGGTGAGCTGATATTCCCCCCTGGTCATGGTGCGGTTGGCCCGCAAGGTCTCCAATGCCTCCCGTAGCCGCATCTGGCTGGCCAGCCGGTAAATTCCCGCGATGGCCAGGTTGGAGACCGGTTCGCTGGGTTTTTCCACCAGGTCTACTACCCGCCGGCCGGCAGTCTCCACAATCCCGAAATCCTCGGGATTATCCACTTCGACTACCCCGATGACATTGTTGTGGTTTTCCAGAAAACTGCCGTAGTCCAGCTCCATTATGGTGTCGGCCAGTACTATCACCACCGGCTCGTCCACCGCCTCCAGACCCAGTTTTACCGCATCGCCCAGCCCCAGCTGTTGGGTCTGCTCCACGTAAGTAACCGGCAGACTGTCGTAGCGGGACATGAACTCACGAATTTGGTCGCCTAAATGGCCCACGATAAAGGTGATGCTGGTGATCCCGGCCTCCAGCAAGGGCGCCAGAATATGCTCCAATACCGGTTTGCCCGCCACCGGAAGCAACGCCTTCTGCAGGGTCCGTGTATGGGGTTGCAAACGGGTCCCTTGGCCCGCGATGGGAATAATCGCTTTCATTTGCAGTGCATCTTAAGGGGGTCGCTTTGAGGCTCTGAGGGCCGCCTATTTCTCCACTAACTTTTCCTTATAACGATTGAGCTGCGCCTTTATCTTTTCAACAGCCAGAACCACTGCCCGGTCCATCTTGGGATCAGATTCAAAGGCGGTGAAATTGTGTTTCTTGGAATGGGCTATAATCTCCACCTCCTTCATACCTTGTTCGTGAGTCAGAATAATGTGGTAATCTAATATACCGTCAAAATAGCGGTTTAATTTGCGAATCTCCTTCTCAACAAAGGTTCGCAGCATCTTCGGCGCTTTAAAATGGCGCGCTGTTATTTCGATCCGAATGCCTCTGGCTACTCCGTTTGGCATAAACTGGTCTCCTTATGTTTCGGTACTGTTTCGTTGGTCATTCTTAAATTCGGGGACCGGCTGGCGCCAATTCCTCCCCGGCAGCAGTGTACTTGGAAAAATTCTCCTTGAATTTGTCTGCCAGCATCCCCGCCGTTTCATCATATGCCTGTCCATCGGCCCAGGTTCCCCTGGGACGCAAAATGGCGCTGTCAACCCCCGGCAGCGACTGGGGCACCAGGGTCCCGAACACCGGGTCCTCGGTACACTCCACCTCCTCGATGGCCCCCGTAAGAATGCTGGTGATTATCCCCCGGGTGGCCTGGATCGATATCCGCTGGGCCCCGCTGGTGGCGCTGCCGCCCGACCAACCGGTGTTCACCAGGTAGACCTTCGAGCCGTGGGTGTCCAGTTTCTCCCGTAGCAATTGGGCGTAGGTCAGCGGCGGCAGGGGCAGAAACGGGCCCCCGAAACAAGGTGAAAAGGTCGCCTGGGGTTCGGTGATCCCCCGCTCCGTGCCGGCCACCTTGGCCGTGTACCCGCTGATGAAGTGATACATCGCCTGCAAAGTATTCAACTTCGATACCGGCGGCAGCACTCCGTAGGCGTCGGCGCTCAGGAAAATGATCGTATCGGGGTGGCCGGCAATGCTGGCGCCGCCTCCGGCGAATAGTGAGTTCTCGATGTGGTCCAGTGGGTAGGACACTCGGGTGTTCTCCGTCTTGGAAGCATCAGAATAGTCCACTTTCAGGCTCTCCGGGTCATAGACCACGTTCTCCAGCAGCGCCCCGAAGCGGATGGCGTTATAGATGTCCGGCTCGGCCTCGGGGTCTAAGTTGATCACCTTGGCATAGCAGCCACCCTCAAAGTTAAAGATGCCGTGCTCCGACCAACCGTGTTCGTCGTCACCTATCAGTGGCCGGTTGGGATCGGTGGACAGGGTGGTCTTGCCCGTACCCGACAGGCCGAAAAACAGGGCCGGGTGCTCGCCTTCCTTGTCGGTGTTGGCCGAACAGTGCATGGCCAGAACGCCCTTTAAGGGCAGCTGGTAGTTCATTACCGAGAAGATGCCTTTTTTCATCTCCCCGCCGTACTCCGAACCGCCGATAATGGCCAACCGCCGGGCCAGGTTAAAGATTATAAAGGTGGAAGAGTTCAACCCGTGCTGTTTCCAGTCCTCATCCACCACATCGGAGGCGTTGATAATGGTAAAGTCCGGCGCCTGAGTCTTCAGTTCCTCCGCCGTGGGCCGGATGAACATGTTTTGGCAGAAATGGGCTTGCCAGGCCTTCTTGGCCAGGATTCGCACATTGATGCTGTGGCGCGGGTCGGCCCCGCAACGCCCGTCGAACAGGTAAACCCCGCGCCCATTGGGATCACTGTTATAATAGTCCAGCACCGCCTTGAGCAAATGATCAAAGACTTGCTCGCTCACCTTGCGGTTCACCGGGCCCCACCAGAGCTTGTCGTTGGTAGTGGGCTCATCCACGATAAAACGGTCATTGGGCGACCGGCCGGTGTAGATCCCGGTATCCACCATCACAGCGCCCCGGGGACCCATCCGGCCACCGTCCAACCGCAGCTCATGCTCCACCAGCCGGGCCACCGGCCAGTTGCGACGCACCTCACCAGGATTTGTAATTCCGATTTCTTCCAAGCCGTACATTGATAGTTCCTCCTGCCGGTCAGCCTATTGGGCATGTGGATGAGCTTGCCGATACTGCTGCTTAATGCGCTCCATCGTCACATGAGTGTATATTTGGGTGGATGCCAGTGATTCGTGTCCCAGAAAATCTTTGACCGCCATCAGATCGGCCCCTCGGTTAAGGAGGTGGGTAGCCATGGTATGCCGCAGCAAGTGGGGACTGAGCTGCCGGGCTTCGGCTACCTTTTCTAAGTAATGCTGCACCCGCAACTGGACGGTCCGGTTGGCGATTGGCTGCCGGCCGCGGCCACAGAACAAGGGATGCTGGTATTCCACCCGCTCACCGGTCGCCCTGCGAGCCTTTAGATATTTCTTCAAGGCCGCCACGGCCGGTGGACCGAACACCGCCACCCGCTCCTTGTTGCCCTTACCGACCACGCGCACCGTGTTTGAACTGAAAGAAACATCGTCCACGGTGAGAGCGGTGAGCTCGGCCAGCCGAATGCCACTGGCGTAGAACAGTTCCAGTATCGCCCGGTCCCGCAGGCCGGTCAACGTATCTTCCGGGGGTTGCTTCATCAGTTCCATAACCTGATTCTCACTGAGAAATTCGGTGACCGCTTTAGCGTATTTCGGGGTGCGCAGCTGGGCCGCCGGGTTGGCGGGAATAGCTTCGGAGCGGTTTAAATATTTGAATAGCGATTTCAAGCTGGTCAGGTACCGGGCTACCGACCGCGGGCTCAACCCCCGTTCCCGCAGTCGTCCCAGAAAATGGCGCAGTGTCTGCCGGTCAATGCGCGCCGGCTGCCGGGCCTGCTGAGGGTCATAATCCTCCAGGAAAACGACAAACTCCGCCAGGTCCCGGCCATACGCGCTCACTGTCCGGGGTGAATAGCGCTGCTCATCCTCCAGGTAACGGAGGTACTCCTTGGCCAACAACGCGATTTCAGTCGGCTTTTCAGTCATCTGTTCGCGGCCCCAAAAGTTCCAATGCTAAACTAAAGTCCCGCGCTAACGGCGCTTCGAATTCCACCTCTTGCCCGCTCCCGGGATGAGTGAAATTCAAGCGCCAGGCGTGCAGTGCCGGACGTTGCAGTACCCGTCCCAGTTCCCGGACCGGCCCGCGCAGTTGGGGGGCGATCCCGGCCGCCGGCCGCACACCGCCATACAGATCGTCGCCGAATATGGGATGCCCCAGGTGACTCAGGTGCACCCTGATCTGATGCGTACGGCCGCTGTAGGGCTGCACATCCAGCAGGGTAAATCCCGCGAAAGCCTCCCGTGTGCTGTATGCTGTCAGGGCGCTGCGCCCCTCGGTGGGGCTGGTGGTAAAAGCCAGCCGGTTGCGCGGGTCGCGCACCAGGTTGGCCTCAATCCGGCCGCCGGGCTTTGGTCGGCCCCACACTAATGCCAAGTAATGCTTTTTCACCTCCCGCCGCTCGAACTGAGTAGCCAGGGCCCGATGAACCTGGTCGGACAGAGCAACCACCAGCAGCCCGGAAGTTCCCTTGTCCAGGCGGTGTACGATCCCCGGCCGCAACCGGCCGCCCTCGCCCGAGAGCCGGTCGAAGCGCCCCGCCAGTCCGTTGACCAGCGTGCCCCGGCTGACCCCGCGCCCGGGATGGGTAACTAGGCCGGCGGGTTTGTTTACCACCACCAGCCACTGATCCTCATGGATAATGTCCAGAGCCATCTCCTCAGGGACCACCCGCAACGGGTCCGGCTCTAATGGCAGATCCACCTGGATGCGCTCGCCCCCCGCCAGCGGCTCCCGGGCCTTAATCACCGGGACATCGTCCACCAGCACCCGGCCCCCCTTGATCAGGGCCTGAATACGGGTACGGCTCAGTCCTGACAGCCGGTCCACCAGGAAATGGTCCAGGCGCGGCCAGGCGCCTTCAGCCTCAAGGGTGGTTATAGCGGCCGGCTCAGGCACCTTCCACCTTGATGTTTTCACTCGGCGGGACTACGAAAATAGAGATAATCAGATAGAGAGCCACTCCGACGCTGACCGCCGAATCGGCCACATTGAACACGTACCAGCGGTGGCTCCCCAGGCCTATATCGAGAAAATCCACTACCCGGCCGTACGTCAGGCGGTCCACCAGATTGCCGATGGCGCCGCCCAATATCAAGGCCAGGGCAGCCTGCATAGCCGGGTGGCTGTCACGCTCGCGGTATAGGTAATAACAGATTATTCCCGTGGCCAATAGATTGAGGCCCGTGAACAGCGGCAGGGCGGTGCCCACGCTGATGCCAAAGACGATCCCACTGTTTTCCACGTAAGTCAGCCGCAGCAGGTTACCTAGTAGCGGCGTGGAAGCATGCAGCTCCAGGTTACTGCGGACCAGGAACTTGGTCAGTTGGTCCAGGACCACAACCGCTGCAGTGTACCATAAGGCTCGCACTAAAAAATCAACTGGTCTTACTGGCGCTTTGGGTCTTACAATCAAAACAGCTGGTGGTATGCGGTACTTCCTCCAAACGCTCTTTCTGAATCAGCTTGCCACAGACCTTGCAAATTCCGAAAGTGCCGTCCTCGAGCATCTCCAGGGCCCGATTGAGATAACGGAGGTAGCTGTTCTCCCTGGCCAGCCAGTAGTATGCTTTCTCCCGTTCGCCCTGATCGGTGCCGGCGTCGGCCATGTGATAGGCATAGGTGGAATCGCCGGTGATCGAGGACTCGTTGGCAATCTTGGCATTCTCTTTGAGAGCACCCATCTCCACCAGCTGCTTCTCCCGCATCTCCAGAATATTCCGCCGGAAGTGCTGCAGCTCTTTTTTAGTCCATTTGGTTTTAGTTGCCATAATGATCCCTCACGATCCGGCCCGCGCAATGTGAATGCTCACATCCACGCCATTCAAATTTACAACCTTCTGATGGATTGGACTCTCCAGATTTTCCACCAGCCCGGTTCCCAGCACCTCCGCCAGGAAATAGTCCTCGAACCGCTGCAGCGATCTGCTCAGGTGGCCGTCACCGCTGATGCCCACCAGTATCCGTTCCTCAACCCTCAAGTCCGCCTCTTTGCGCATGTTCTGCACCTGGCGGATCAGGTCGCGAATAGTCCCCTCCTCGATCAATTCGGGTGTCAGGTCGGTATTGATACCCACCACGATGTCCCGCGATGTAGCCACGGAATAAGGTGGGACGGCCTGCTCATTGACTATGATTTCGGCCGGTTCGAGCAGTTCGCTATGCCCGGATATCTCCAAAGTCACGGCCTCTTTCTTCCGCCATCGAGCCAGCACTTCTGCCTGGTCCAAATCAGCCAACGCCTGCCGCACAAGCTCCAATTTCCGGCCGAAACGGGGGCCCAGTAGTGCCGGGTTGGGTTGAATCTCGTAACTGACCAGCTGTTCGGTGGCCACGGCGGTGCGCAGCACCTTGATATTGAGCTCCTCCAGCAGCTGCGATCCGTTTTTCTCCAGCGCCGCCATGGTGGCCGGGTCGCCGCACACCAGCACTTCGCTCAGCGGTTGGCGCACCTTGAGATTGGCCTTGTTGCGGGCCGAGCGGGCCAGGGCCACCACCTGCACCAGGCTGTCGATCTCCCGCATCAAGTCCTCATCCATCAGATCGGCCCGGTATTCCGGGAAAGAGCACAGGTGGACGCTCTGGGGCGCGCCATCATCTAAGGAGCAGACCAGGTTGCGGTAGATCACCTCGGTGACGAACGGGACTACCGGGGCCAGCACCTGGACCAAGGTCACCAGTGACTCGTGCAGAGTGCTGTAGGCGGCGTACTTATCCCGGTCGTTGGCGCTTTTCCAGAATCGACGGCGATTGCGACGGATGTACCAGTTGGACAATCCTTCCAAGTAGCTGTCCGCCGCCCGCATCAGGCGGTCTGTGCGGTAGCCTTCATAGGCCGCCCGGGCCTGGCGCACCAGCTCCTGGGTCTTGGCGGTCATCCAGCGATCGATCTCCGGCCGCTGGTCGGGGGGCACTGTATGCTTTCCGGGGTCGAAGGCATCCAGCGAGGCATAAGTGACAAAGAAACTATACGAATTCCACAGGGTCAGCAGCTTCTTGCGCACCTCGTCGGCGCTGTCATAGCCGAATAGCAGGTTAATCTCCGGGTTCTGGGCGGCGTACATCCAGCGCATCACATCCACGCCCATTTTATCGGCCGCCTCGTCGAACCAGATGGCGTTCCCCTCGGATTTGTGCATATCGCGGCCTTTGGAATCCTTCACCAGGGCGTGGCCCAGCACCCGCTTGAAGGGCGGCTTGTTCTCCAGCACGGTGCTCATGGCCAGCAGGCAATAAAACCAGTTCCGGTACTGCCCCGGGAATGACTCGGTGATAAAGTCGGCCGGGAACCACTTTTCCCAATAGGCTCGGTCGTCATTGTAATGCATGGTCGAGAAGCTCACGATCCCGGCGTCCAGCCAGGGGTTGCCTACGTCGGGAATGCGGGCAACAGCGGCGCCGCATTGGGGACAACCGATCCGGACCTCGTCCACCCACGGGCGGTGGGGCGTGTGCCCCTCAAACTCCTCCCAGCCGCTGACGGCCTTCTCCTGCAGCTCCTCCCGGGAGCCGATCACCGTCACCGTCCCACAATCGCCGCACTCGTAGATCGGCAGGGCCAGGCCCCAGTAGCGTTTCTTGGAGATCATCCAGTCGGCCATATTATTCAGCCAGTCCAACTCCCGGTCCAGGCCAAACTCCGGCATCCAGTCGATCTGCTTGGCCACCTCCATGATCTGGTGGCGTAGCTCATCCATGACGATATACCAGGCCGTTACGGTGCGGTAGACCAGCTTGGTTTTGCAGCGCCAGCAGTGGGGATAGCGGTGCCGGTACTGCTCCTGCCTGATCAGTAATTTCTTCTCTTTCAGGCTGGCAATCACCCCGCCGGCCACGTCGTGTGCCATCTGGCCGGTGAGCCAGTCGAAACCGGCCACATAAATACCCGCCTCGTCGATGGGCTTGATAACCGCCAGATCAAATTCCCGGCCCAGGCCAAAATCTTCCTTGCCGCAGCCCGGCGCGATGTGCACAATCCCCGAACCCTCCTCGGCGCTCACTTCCCGCCAGGGGATCACCCGGTGCTCGGTACCGGCCGCCGCGGGCAACTCGTCGAACGGCCCGCCATAGGTCCAACCCACCATTTCGGCGCCCTTGACACGGTGGACAATCTTGGGCTTATATTTGCGGCCAAAGGTGCGGGAGATGGCCTCTTCCATCAGATACAGGATAGAACCACCCTCTTCGATGGCCACGTACTCCCGGTCCTCCGCCACCGCCGCGGCCACGTTGGCCGGCAAGGTCCAGGGGGTGGTGGTCCAGACCACCAGATACTCCCGCTCGCGACCCTCCAGGGGCAAGGCCACGAAAATGGATTTGTCCTCGATCTCGCGATAACCCTCGGACATTTCGTGCTGGCTGAGACCGGTGCCACAGCGCGGGCACCAGGGCATGGAGTCCTCCCCCTTGCGCAGCCAACCCCGCTGGTGCACCAACTTCAAAAAGTGCCAGATAGTATAATTGTTCTCGTCGGACATGGTGAAGTATGAATTGTCCCAGTCCATCCAGTAGCCCAGGCGAATCGACTGCTGGGTCTGGATGGCGGCGTACTTGCGCACCCGCTCCTTGCACAGCTCCACAAAGCGCTCCAGGCCGAACTCTTCGATATCCTTTTTGCTGGTGAACCCCAGATCCCGTTCCACCTCCACTTCCACCCACAGCCCCTGGCAGTCAAACCCGTTTTGATAGCGCAGCTCACAGCCCAGCATGGCGTGGTAGCGTTGGAAAAGGTCTTTGTAGGTCCGGCCCCAGGCGTGGTGCACGCCCATGGGGTTGTTGGCGGTGATGGGACCGTCCAGGAA
>CBDVAP010000079.1:0-13280 GCA_965372015.1 uncultured bacterium
CATGATCCGTTTGGAATTCCACCCCACCCGGCTTAAGCGCACCTCCAGGCCGTGGCGCAGGAAATGCCAGACCACGTCCACTTGGTCCACATCCTCCCGGGTCGCCAGCAGCGCCTGGAAATAGACCTTCATCTGCAGGTCGCCCTGGGCCTGATTGGGGGTCAATACCCGCCGGCCGGTTTTATAGTCGTGAATCGACCAGTGTCCTCCGCCATGGTGATCCAGCCGGTCTAAGATGGCCCGCATGGGGTAGCGGCCGCTGCCATCCAAGTCGAAGGTCAACGATTCCTCAAGACCGGCCACCGGCTCCTTGAACGGCGCGTATTGGCGATAGAACCCGGCCAGCGAGCGCACCCCCAGCTGATAGTAGTCGTCGATGCTCCAGGTGGACCGAAATATGCGGATACCCTGGTCCCACCCAGCGGACCAGATGGCCCGGTAGCGCTCCAGTACCTGATCAAAAAGGACCTCGTGCCCCGTCATTCGTTCCCTGTACAGCCACTCCAGGCACTGGTGCTGGCAGATGCCCAAAAAACTTTCGATGGATTGGCCGGAGGCCTTCAGATGGTCAATGTACCTGAAACGGTATTGCGCGGGACACTGTTTGAAGGTTTGCAGCCGGGAGTAGGAGAAATTGTGGTGCGAATCCCCTCCGGCCATCCGCGTCTCAGCGGCCTGTGGGGTACAAGGGTGTGACCAGGCGATAGTCCCCGAACATATTCACATCCACAAAAACGAACTTCCAGCCCTTGTCGTAATATCGCCAGATCTGGTATGGCTTGCGCTGGGCATCGAAGGGATGCCGCTCAATATCATCGGGGGGGCCATAGATGATGTAGACCATGCCCAGGTCCGATTCCCAACCTGCCTGGTACGAGCGGAAATGGATATTGGAATATGCCACCCGCCGGTAATATTCGTCCATCAGCTCGTTGCGGGGAGTTCCCGGTGTAGGATCACGCTTTTCCCAAAATTCCAGCAACAACTCGCGGCGCTCATCTTTAGCCTTGGGCGCCCGCATTTTTTTCAAATCGCTACGAGCCGCCAGGTACCGGGTCTGATCGATGGCCTTGTCGATATCCTTGATCAGGCGGGAAATCCCGGTCCAGGCAATATTTATGGAAAACTTCTGGCTGACTTGCAAGTCCTGCGCCGACACCTCCACTTCCAACATGTATTCCCGGTCAAGCAAGGGCTTTGTGGCCATGGGAATCCAGTAGTCTGTCAGCTTAGCGCTCAGCTCCAGGGTATCAACCTCGTGGGTTACGATTTCCTTCTCAGAATCTTTCAGAGTGTACTCACAGGTGGCCCGCACCGGCTCGCCGAGCGGATTCCAGATCACCATATAGACGTAAATAGAGTCCACATCGTCGGCGATCTGACCTTCGAATTGGGGGGTAATATCCACCGGCCGGTCCGACCGGCCGAATACCCGCGAAACCATAATAAAATCGCTGAGCGCCAGCTCGTCGGCGGCATACTGCCGGACCGTCACATCCTCGGTGGTACTATAGCGGCGGCGATTTGCCAGATCGGTAATATGGGCGATGATCTGATAGTCACCCGGGGTGAGAGTCAAAATGGTAGTGGGATAACGCGCCAGCTCCTCGGACCTGGTCTCCTGGTAATCTGCCAACACCACCTCTTCCTGCCATATCTTGGTAGCGCGCACCTTCTCATCCTCATCCATCGCGAAGATCGAGATCTCGTAGACCGCTTTGAAAACGTCGCCTTGGCGAATGAATACCAGATGATTCATGGTGATCCGGGTATATAGCCTGATCAGCGCAGAGTCCGGGTCAACGGTGGGAAATTGTCTGACCTGCAAAGCCAGTTTGAGCTTCTTATCCCCGGCTTTATCACGGTATCCGGAGCTGCCTTGCGCGCCAGCGGCGACCATTTGGCATAGCAGGGCCAGTAGTGCCCAGGTTATCCGACTGGATTTAATCAAAATAGGCTCCCCAATTGAATCTAACCACGCCTTCCCTCGTTAGAAACCAAACCCATTGCGGCGTGGGGATCAAGGCATATATAATTTCCGATGGGAGTCCGTCTTTCCGGGTGAAAGTGAACCGGCGTTGGTCCCTCCGATCAAAAACCACTGCCCCAGCAGAAGTTGCCAACCAAATGTACGGCCCATAACCCTCCATATCCAAAATTTTCCCTCCATCCGGCGCTTTCAGAGCGAGCGGTTCAAAAATGTGCCCATCGGCCCTGCGCTGGAATACCAGATTGTTGGCCACCACGAATAGCTCTCTGCCGGTACTCCAGAGACTATTGACCGCTAAGTCCGAGATGCGCCGCCATTGGTTTTCGAGCCGCCCATTATATTCGTAGAGTCCACTGACGGTTCCGGCAAACAGGGCCGTACCATCGCTCAGCAATGCCAGCACCTGGGTGCGCGGAAAAGTGAGCAGGGTATCGACGACTACCCTCAAAGTCCGAGGATCGATCTTCTCCACCCCGACCGTTGTGGCGGCATACACAAATTCCCCGTGGCGGGCCAGGTCCCATACGGCCGGATCCAATAATCCCTCATTACTGCCGATCCAGCCCCAGGTGCCCCGCCGGGTATCCAACAGAGCGATCCCCTCCATTGTGGCCAGCCACAACCGCTTTCCCACACGCAGCATCTTATTCACTCCCACATCCCGAATCAGTTCCGACTCCACCCCGCTATAGTACCGCCAGCGACCGGCTTGTTCGTCCCACGATGTGAGGAAAAAGCCTTCCCGCATACGATCCGGCTGCCCGGTGCGGCGGTAGGCGTTGTCGGCCAACCAGACCCGTTTGCCGTCCAGTAACATGGTGGTCACCTTCCGGGGACTGTACCCAGCCTGCAACAGTTCCAGCTGATGAATCCGTCTATCGCCCCGGAAGAGCAGTCCCAGGTCCGTACCGAACCACACCTGCTGCTCTTGATCAAGGATAGATAGTGTGGGCACCGCCAGCATCCCCCCGGGCCCCACGAAATCGTGGATGGTGGCAATCCAATCGCCGCTACCAAACCACTCGCTTAAATCAGGGGCAAAATCAAAAGCGGCCCGGCTGACATTCCAATCCATAGGCGGCGCGGGCGTTGCAAGAGTGGTGCGCATAAACTGGCCCGTGAACGAATTCAACTGTGTGAACAGGCCGTCCGAATCGATCCAGATGCCATTATAATTGCCGCCGACCCGCGTCACCCAGCGGCCGTCGAAGTTATCCGGTAGCGCGGTAAATGACACTTCGCGCCAGGAGTCGTCCGTCGGCATCCGGTAGGCCACCCCGCGCTGATGGACGATCCACAGGCCCGTCGTGGAACGGTCATGGAACACTTGATAGATCGGGCGCCCCGGCAGGCCGAAATTTAGCTCCGGCAGCGCTGATAGGGTTTGGGTGAAATAGTCAAAATACAACAGGCCGTCAAGGGTGCTGAAATATAGCCCCTGGTCGCTGAGGCTGGCTGATGTGATTTCGCTGAGAGCGGGCAGCTGCTGCCAATCACCGGTCCGGTAGGCGAAGTTTTGGGCTGAGATGATGGCCGGCAGGGCCAGCAATATAACGTACGAGTACCGGAGCACCCTAGTCCGGTGCATAATGCCGCAACAGGCCTTCCAGCTTCTCCAGGTTCACAGGCACCACCCCCATCTCCTCCACCACGGTTCCGGCGGCATAGTTGGACAGAGTGGCCGCCTCCAGCACAGTGGCCCCGGCCAGGACGGAGAGGGCATAGGTGCTGATCACGGTATCGCCGGCGCCACAGACGTCGGACACCTTGCGGGCCCTGGTGGGAATCCGGTGATAGCCGTCGGCGTCACACAGATCCATGCCCTTCGCGCCCCTGGTGATCAACACCACCTCAGCCTGGAGCCGCTCACGCAGGATCGACCCGGCCGCCTGGACATCTTCATCGTCCCGGATGGGCCGGCCGGTGAAGTGGGCCGCTTCCTGCTCGTTGGGTTTGATCAGGGCTACCTGCCGGTAAAATTCAAAATGGTCGCTCTTGGGGTCCACGAACACCGGGCAACCCGCTTGAGCTGCCCCGGCGCATACCCGCTTAATGACTTCCGGACTGAAGACCCCTTTATGGTAATCCTGGAGAATCAGGGCATCGGCGCCTGTCAGGGCCTGCAGGCTGGTTTCCACCAGTTTGGCCTCCAACCGCGCCGATGGTGGCCGGATAACCTCTTTATCCATGCGGATTATGTGCTGAGAACCGGCGATCACCCGGGTCTTCTCTGTGGTGGGCCGGTCACCGTCTACCACGCATTTATGCTCCAACCCATAGCTGCTCACCGTCTCTTCGAACATACGTCCGGCGGCATCCTCGCCGATCAAGCCCACCAGCTCGACCCGGGCGCCCAGAGACCGGAGATTAAAGGCCACGTTCGCCGCTCCGCCCGGGCGGTGCTCAATTCTATCCACCGCCACTACCGGTACCGGAGCCTCCGGCGAAATACGGGAGACGGTGCCCCACACGTAGGTATCCAGCATCACATCACCCAGCACGGCCACCTTCAGGTTGGCAAAGGCCTCCTGCAGCTCAAAAAACCTCTCAGGCAACATGTGCGGCAATCCTGACCAACCGGTTGGTGCCGGTCATTTCGGCTGGAATCTCCAGGCCCAGGTAAGCCAGGATGGTTGGGGCGATATCGGCCAGTTTCCCGCTGCCGGCCAGCCCCGCGCTCCCATCGGGTGATACCAGCACCAGTGGTACGTTCAAGGTCGTATGGGCCGTATGCGGCCGGCCACTGTCCGGATCGATCATCTGCTCCACGTTACCGTGATCAGCCGTCAGAAACAGAGCCGCCCCCTGTGCTTTGGTCGCGGCCATGATCCGGCCTACGCACCCATCGACCGTCTCCAGGGCGGTAATGGCGGCGGGTAGATCGCCGGTATGTCCCACCATATCAGGGTTGGCGAAGTTCATGATCAGGCAATCATAGCGGCCACCCTCAATGGCCTCCAACGCCACTGCGCATACTTTCTCGGCGTTCATTTCCGGCTGCAGGTCGTAGGTGGCCACCCGGGGCGAGGGTATCAGTTGCCGGTCCTCCCCAGGGAAGCGTTTCTCCTCGCCACCGTTGAAAAAATATGTGACATGGGCATACTTCTCGGTTTCGGCCAGCCGCAATTGGCTATAGCCGGCCCGCGATAGTACTTCCGGGAGGATATTAGCGATCTGCTCGGGTTCAAACAGCACCGGAAAACTGAAGTTATCAGCATATTGCGTCATGGAACGCAAGTCCACCTGCAGCCGTTGCCGGGAAAACTCGTTAAAATCGGGGTCTGTAAAAACAGCGGCCAGCTGCCGCATGCGGTCGGCTCTGAAGTTCATTGTCAACAGGGCATCGCCCTCAGCAATTATACCCTTAGGGTCGATGACCTTAGGCGTGACAAATTCATCCGTCACACCGGCCGAATAGGAAGCCTGAATGGCCTCCGCGGCACTGCCGAAACGCTCGCCATCGCCAATGGTCAACATCCGCCAGGCCCGCTCGATCCGCTCCCAGCGCTGGTCGCGGTCCATGGCATAGTAGCGCCCCACCACGCTGGCAATCCGGCCCACACCTGTTTCCGCCAGCCAGCCCTCCACCCGCTCCAGGTAGCCGGCGCCCGCCGAAGGAGATGTGTCGCGGCCGTCCATCAGGGCATGGTAAAACAGCCGCTCCATACCGGCCGTGCGGGCGGTTTCCAAGATAACTTTGAAGTGTTCTAAGTGGCTGTGCACACCGGCATCGCTGCACAGGCCCAGTACGTGGAACGCCCCCCCCCGCTCCTGCACCGCAGCTAGCTGCTCCAGCAAAACCGGGTTATGCTGGAATTCACCGCTGGCCATAGCTTCGTTAATCCGCACCAGGTCCTGGCGGACGATCCGGCCGGCCCCCATATTCATGTGGCCTACCTCGGAATTACCCATCACGCCCTCCGGCAGCCCCACTGCTCCGCCGGAGGTTTGCAGCTCGATCATGGGAAACTCCCCTAGCAACCGGGCCAGGGCCGGGGTCCGGGCCAGTATAGTGGCGTTGCCCTCCCGCTCTGCCCGTAATCCGTAGCCGTCCAGGATCACCAGCACGAATTTGAGCATACTACGCTTTCTTCTTCTTGGCCGGGAGTTTATGCTTGCCCTTAAGATCGGGCTCCTCGGGCAGGGCGACCATCAGGATCAGATAAAGCAGGGCGGTCGCTCCGTAAAAGAAGCATCCGGCCACCCACAGTACCCGCACCATGGTGGAATCGACCTGCAGATAATCTGCGAAACCGCCGCAGACGCCGCCGATCTTACGGTCGGTCCGGCTTCTGTAGAGCCGCCGCACCCCGGCCTCATCGGCCGCCCTCCGCCCCCGTCCAAAGGCTAGCAGCAGGTAACCACCGACCAGCACCAGGATCAGTGGGACGAAATCGCGGGAATGCAGGTGAACTCCTGGTATTATCGGCCAGTAGATGACCCGGTACTGGCTGCCCCACAGAAACACTCCCATGAGTACCAGGGCCAGTCCCCACCAGAGCCGGCCGCGGCTATAGCCGGCTGACTCAGTCGCTACCTGCCCCGCGTTGTCCAATTCCATCGGTATGATCACCCAGGCGATCAGGTACAGAAACAGTCCTACGCCGCCAAACAGGATCAGGATCAGCCAGATCAGCCGCACCAGGACGGGATCTATGTCAAAGTAATCCCCCAGTCCCCCGCAAACTCCGCCAATAATATGGTTGCTTCGAGATCGATTAAGTCTTCGCATTGCTCTACCTCCAAATCACCTGCTGGTGGCCAGAACTTCCAGATGGACGGCTACCGATTCCGCCAGCCCCTCCAAATGGTACCCGCCTTCGAGAAATGATATGATTCGCCCATGGCAGACTTCCGCCGCCAACTCCTCGGCAGTGCGGGAAAAAGCCGCAAAGCCGTCGGTAGTGACATTCATGTGGGCCAGGGGATCACTCTCATGGGCGTCAAAACCGGCCGATATGAAAATCAGCTGCGGGCGGAACTTCAACAGGGCTTCGGTTACCGGGCCTTCCAGAATGCCCAGGTATTCGCTATCCCCGTTTCCTGCCGCCAGGGGAAAGTTAAGGGTAAATCCCCTTCCCCGGCCCGTACCCTTTTCCTCGGCTGCCCCGCTGCCGGGAAACAGTGGCCACTCATGCAGGCTGATGTAAAAGACCTGGTCGCTGCCATAGAATATGTCCTGGGTACCATTGCCGTGATGAACATCCCAGTCGATCACCGCCACCCGCTCCAGACCGTGCCGGTGGCGGGCGTACTCCACCGCCAGGGCCACATTCGCCAGCAGGCAGAATCCCATGGCTTGCTCGGGCAGGGCGTGATGTCCCGGCGGACGGCCCAGTATAAAAGCCGTTCGGGTGGTTCCCGCCATAACCGCGTCCACAGCCTGAAACCCGGCCCCGGCGACCTTCAGCGCAGCTGTCCATGAGCCGGGCGAAATCTCCGTATCGGGCGAATCAATAGTCGCCGGTCCATTTGCGGCCGCTGCTTCCAGACGCAGCAGATAGCCCTGTGGATGCACCGCCAGCAGCTCGGTTAGGTCAGCCGGCCGGGCCTCTTCCCGGGCCAGGCGGTCCCACTGTCCGGTGGCTACCAGACCCTTTTGAACGGCCTCCAGCCGGGAGGGGGTTTCCGGATGCCCGGGACTGACACGGTGATTAAGAAAATCAGGGCTCCAGTACAGCGTTAACGGGACCATGACCCGCTGGGCGCCTTATTTGGACGAACCGGACCGGCTGGAACGGCTCGCTCCCCCCCGGTTGGGTGGCCGCCGCCGCCGGGCGGGCCTATCCCCCTGAGTCCTGCCACCACCATTGCCGGCACCCGGTGGCCGTCGGGATCGGCCACCATCCCGCACCGACCGGATCATGGCGATATGGCCCCGGTCAAGGGTCACCGATACACCGGTCAGCCGCCGAAAAACCGTGGGGTTAAGGGTGGACATGATTACGGTGATGCCCTCATAATTGCACTTTCGTAGCAGTTGACGCCTTAAGAAATCCAACTCGTCGTAACTCATGTGCTGTTCCAACTCATCGATCAGCAGCACCTTGGAATCACTGGCCAGGGCAATGGCCAGATCGACCCAGCGACGTTCGCCAGGTGACAGGGTCTTCACCAGCCGCTCCATTTTCTCCCCCAGGGACATCTGTTTGGAGATATCCTTGATCCGGTCTTCCAGTGAATCGGTTGACCATGACGCGATAGTGATCTCTTTACGCAGGTACTTGAGCACCGTGCCCCGGGCTTTGCGCGGTAGCTGGGGCAGGAAACAGACCTCCTCCCGCAGCTTGCTGCGAAACTCGGCACTGGAGTTGGGGATGCTGTCGTAGCTGACAATTCCGCCGGTCGCTCGCCGAACCCCCGCCAACACCTCCAGCAGGGTGGACTTGCCTGCGCCCGGTTGGCCGGTGACGGTATAGATAATACTGCGATGGATCATGAAATTGCCGATAGCCAACACGGTTTTGCTTTTCACGTTGACCTTCAAATCCTGAATCTGGAAAATCGGTTGTTGCATAGGTACTCCTAATTACTAATAAACTTTATGAAATTGTCCAGCACCCGCCGGCTATCATCAGCTCTGGGGTCGGGCGGACCGCTGGCCGGGATCCCCTTTTTAGCTCGTAGAGCCACGTACAGGCGGGCGATTGGTAGGTTAAACTCCGGGTGAAACTGCACTCCGAATGCTCGAGTTCCCACTCGGAAGGCCTGTAAGCCCATCCCATTGGTGGCCAGGGTTTCGGCGCTTGGTGGTAGGGAGATCACCCTTTCCTGATGGGTCTCGTAAACCGCGAAGCGCGCTTCGAAGCCGCTGAAAATGGCGTCGGCCGCGCCCCTCTCCGTCAGCTCGACAAAAGCCGAACCCAGTTCCCATCCCCGGGGATTGGATTGAACCTCACCGCCTAAGGCCACGGCCAGTAGCTGATGGCCGAAGCACACTCCCAAAACGGCATGTCCGCTCTCCACCGCCCGGGCGATGCCCGTCTTGGCCGCCGGCAGCCAGGGCAAGCCATCGTGGACCGAGTCTGAGGCGCCCGAGATTATCCAGCCGTCGGACTGGGTCGGATCAGGCAGTGGTTCTCCGTCGAAGAGTGTGATAATGCGGTAGCGGGCGGGACGGTTGGGCCGTTCCTGGTACCACTGGTGGAACTCACCGAACCGGCGGCGCAGCTCCGGCAAGGTGTTCCCCGCCATCAGGATGTCGATTCGGGGGCCGTCCACGCTCATGCCCACGCACCCCGCCGGTAGCGGAAACGCCGCCCGTTTGAAGGGTCGATCTGTATGCAGTTTAACAGCACGATTACTTATTGTCGTGCCGCGAAAAACAGGTAGCCGAGCACCGGCTCGAGTCTAAGGCAAGTCCTCTAGAAAGTGTTCCGTATCCAGGGCGGCAATGCACCCCGAGCCGGCAGCCGTCACTGCCTGGCGATATTCCGCATCCTGGACATCGCCGCAGGCAAAGACTCCCGGTACCGACGTACGGGACGACTTACCTTCGGTGATGATATACCCCTTTTCATCCAGTTGCAGCTGGCCTTGGAACAGCTCCGTATTGGGGTTATGGCCGATGGCCAGGAACACACCGTCAACCGGGAATTCCTCACTTTCCCCACTGCGGGTGTCCTCCAGGATGGCGCCGGTCAGACCCCCGTTGGCGGGGTCGCCCAGTAAATCGACCACAATTGAGTTCCAGCGCACCTCGATCTTAGGATTATCGAAAATACGCTGTTGCAAAATCTTGGAAGCGCGCAATTCATCCCGCCGGTGCAGGATGGTCACTTTGGATGCGAAGCGGGTAAGAAAGCCGGCCTCCTCCAGGGCAGAATCGCCTCCGCCTACTACCATAACTGACTTGCCTTTGAAGAAAAATCCATCGCAGGTGGCACAAGCCGATAAGCCATGTCCCAGCAGCCGGGACTCCGACTCCAGCCCGAGCATACGGGCCGTGGCGCCGGTGCTGATAATGACCGCCTCTGCCTCGGTGAGCTCCTCGTCCACCCAGATTTTGAAGGGCTGGGAAGAAAAATCCACCCGGGTGACATGCTGAAAAAGGGTCTGGGCATCGAACTTCTGCGCCTGTTTACGGAACATATCCATCATCTCAGGCCCCATTACTCCCTCGGGGAACCCGGGGAAATTCTCTACCTCGGTGGTGATCATTAACTGACCCCCAGGCTGGACGCCTTCGAAAACCAATGGATGCAGATTGGCCCGGGCCGTATATATGGCCGCCGTCAGCCCAGCCGGACCGGAACCGATTATAACTACCTTTCGCGGCTTTTTCATTTTTCCTGTTTATGCCTGGATCAGTTGGTCCAGGAGTTTCGTAATACTCGATTTAGGCACCGCGCCTACAATCTGGTTGCTGACCTCGCCATTATGAAAAAGGAGAATGCTGGGCATGCTTCGAATACCGTAACGCGAGGCAATAGTGGGGTGTTCATCCACGTTAAGTTTTCCCACCACGACCCGATCCTCATATTCCGCCGCCACTTCTTTCAAGGCCGGTTCGATGGCATGGCAAGGACCACACCATTCGGCCCAGAAATCGACCAAGACCGGTCGGTCGGACGACACCACCTGCTGATCGAAGTTCTCTGTGGAGAGCTCAATCATTTCTGCGCCCATGAGGCTTGCTCCTCCTGTTTCACATACATGAAAAGAAATCCTTCTAGTCGCGCTACGAAGTTATCCCCAAACCGCCCTGATGGGCAAAGGCTATACCGCCTTTAGTAGGATGCATAAGGGACGGCCAGGGTTACATAGCGGCCAGAACCAGTATTCCCGCACCGGCTGACGCAAGAGCTTTTCGGGGTTTAAGTGTATACCAACTGCCACTCACCAGAGATATAGTGCACTAAGATCAACCGATTGATCTTAGTTTAAACAGTCACCGCTTTTGCAGCATTTACAGGATGTTACAGGAGTAATATTAATTCACGGCCCCACCGATGGCGGGGTTGGCGGGGTCCCAACGAGTATCATTAGGTACTATTTCAACAGAACCATCTTGATGGACCTAGAGTACCCGGGCGCTACCAGGCGGGCGATGTAGATGCCTGTTGGCAAGGTGCGACCATCAGTACCCTTACCATTCCAGACAACCTGGTGGTAACCCGCTGTCATGTCACCATCGGCCAGGCGGATCACCTCCCGGCCCAACAGGTCGTAGATCGCCAGAGAGATGGGAGCCCCTTCGGGGAGGTCAAACGGTAATGTTATGGAGGGATTAAAGGGATTGGGATAGCCGGGATGCAAAGCGTATTCGGAAGGAATCCCATTTTTCCTGCTCACGCCCAGGGTGGCTACGGCTGAGACTTCTTCGGAATACCAACTCTCATTACCATCTGTATCATAACAGGTGGCGGCGATAAAATAGGTAAGACCGGGTTCCAGGTTTGAAAGCGTAACCGAGGTCGAATTGCCCATGTCGACGGTATCTGCGTACGGGAATCCGCTTGAATCAGTATCGAAAAAGATCCTGTAGCCTGCCAGATCGCCTACGGGGCTTTCGTCCCATGTGAGATCAATGAAGCCGTCACCTTTATTAGTTACTGTCAAATTTTGAACGGGAATGGGCGGTGCGGCTGTATCCGGCTCAGTGAGGAAGGGTGTGATATTCACCACGGTGTTTACTGTATCACCTTGGCCATTTGGGTTTTGGGTTGAGTGGTATGGTCCAGAAGAATGTCCCCACCAGACACTGTCGGCGTCAACAGTGGTGGTGTCATTGGCGTTATACACACCGATGCCGTTATAGGCGATGTTGGAGCCGGCGATGGAGGGTACGCCACTTCTAACGTAGATGCCGCTGGTATTCCCGGTTATGGTAACATTCACCAGATTGGCGGCAGTGCTATGGCTAAAGTAAAGCCCCGCACCTATGTTCCTGCTCACTGTTGTACGCGTCAGCGTGGGGCTGCCAAGGAAGATGTTTAGTCCGCCGCCGTAATCGGCCGTGTTGCCGGTCACGGTCACGGTCGTCAGCGTGGGACTGGCAACGTGGATGTAAAGCCCGCCGCCGTTAGAAGAAGCCGTGTTGCCGGTCACGGTTACGTCCGTCAGCGTGGGACTGCCAAATACGATATAAAGCCCGCCGCCAGAATTATGGGCCGTGTTGCCGGTCACGGTCACGTCTGTTAGCATGCCGCCTGAGATGTAAAGTCCGCCGCCGGAACTGGCCGTGTTGCCAGTCACGGTTATGTTCGTCAGCGTGGGGCTGCCCGAAATGTAAAGCCCGCCGCCTTTATCATTAGCTGTATTGCCGGTCACGCTCACGTCTATCAGCGTGGGACTGGCAGACCTGATGTAAAGCCCGCCGCCGTAATCATAAGCCGTGTTGCCGGTCACGGTTATGTTCGTCAATGTGGGATTGGCAGAGTAGGGGCCATAGGAGGAAATGTTAAGTCCGCCGCCATCAGTGGCCGTGTTTTCATTCACGGTCACGTCCGTCAGCGTGGGACTACTGCCTGCGATGTAAAGCCCGCCGCCTTTGGAACTGGCCGTGTTGCCGGACACGGTCACCTCTGTCAGCGTGGGACTGCTATTGTATTTGATGTAAAGCCCGCCGCCCAAACCGGCCGTGTTGCCGGTCACGGTCACCTCTGTCAGCGTAGGGCTACCGTTTTGGATGTTTAGCCCGCCGCCGTAATCATTAGCCGTGTTGCCGGTCACGGTCATGTTCGTCAGCGTGGGACTGCCACCGATGTAAAGCCCACCGCCACCGTCGAAGTAAATAGAACCACCGGCCCAGTTGCCGGTCACGGCCATGTTCGTCAGTGTGGGACTGCCATAGATGCAAAGCCCGCCGCCAGAATTATGGGCCATGTTGCCGGTCACGGTCATGTTCGTCAGCGTGGCACTGATAGAGTTGATGTATAGCCCGCCGCCCTGCCAGGCCTCGTTGCTGGTCACGGTCATGTTCGTCAGCGTGGGGCTGCCGCCTGAGATGTAAAGGCCGCCGCCATTCCACCAAGCAGTGTTGCCAGTTACGGTCATTTCCGTCAGCGTGGGGTTGCTGTCTGAGATGTAAAACCCGCCGCCATCAGTGGCGATGTTGCCAGTAACCCATAGCCGGGCAAGCCTCGGGCTGGCAGAACTAATGAACAGGCCACCACCATTTCCGATTTTGCTCCCGTTCGTGATCTTGAATCCCCGGATCTCCGTGGTACTATCTATCATGGCGGTGGCAGGATTCATGTAGATCACGCTACCGCTTGAGTCGCCATCGATAATGGTATTGCTCGTATCCCCAGCGCTAATCAGCTTGATCCCGTTCACATCCGGCCAG
>CBDVAP010000080.1:0-13165 GCA_965372015.1 uncultured bacterium
CTGGCGAACTTCTGGCTAAAACAAAATGCAGCCCCTTTGGCGAACTCGATTTCACGAGCTATGAATGCCATGGTTGCTAACCAGAAAGTACTTTTGGATACGGATATCGAAGATTTAAAAGCCACTATTTCCATATTAGTACTAACGACTATCGTTTTGGGCGCAGGCGCGGTTATACTGGCTGCTATAATCGCGGTATTTATCACTAGAGGCATCACCAAGCCCATCAATCTGATGGTCACGGGTATCGAGCGCCTGGCCGCCAATGATTTAACAGCCTATGTCGATGTTCAGTCAAAGGACGAAATCGGCGCTATGGCGCAGGCCTTTAACTCCAGTTGCGCCAAGCTCCAGGACGCGATGAAACAGATCCTCAATAGTTCGGGTGAGGTAGCATCGGCGGTGGAGAATATTTCGTCCTCATCCGAGCAGCTGGCCGCCGGGGCGGAGGAGCAGCAAGCGCAGCTATCGGAAGTGGCCACCACCATGGAACAGATGAGCGCCATGATCCTGGAGGCCAGTAAAAACGCTGATGAAACGCGGGAGAGCGCCCAGCACACCGGTGACACCGCCGATCAGGGCCGGGAGGTGGTATCCAAAACTGTCAGCGGTTTCAAGACGGTGGCCGACACTGTGGAGCAGGCCGCCCAGCAGATCCAGGAACTGAACAAGCGGTCAGAGGAGATCGGCAACGTGATCCAGGTGATCGACGACATCGCCGACCAGACCAACCTGCTGGCGCTGAACGCCAACATCGAGGCGGCCCGGGCAGGGGATGCCGGCCGGGGCTTCGCGGTGGTGGCCGACGAGGTGCGCAAACTGGCCGAGCGGACCGTGAGCGCCACGGCGGAGATCAGCAAGATGATCGAGAGCATTCAGGGCGATATCCGGGCGGCGGTGGATTCCATGGAGCAGATCCAGGGGCAGTCCAAGGAGGGGCTGGAGCTGGTAGCCCAGTCTGACAAATCGCTGGAGGAGATTTCCGGCTCTATCATCAGTGTGGTTTCGGCGGTGGAGCAGATCGCCACGGCCTCCAACGAGCAGAGTAGCGGCGCAGAGCAGATCTCCAAGAATATCGAGGGGGTTTCCACGGTAGCCAAGGAATCGGCCAACAGCGCTCAGACACTGGCGTCTTCGGCCGAACAGCTGAGCCGCGAAGTAGAAAGTTTGAACAACCTGATCGGCCAATTCAAGCTGGATTAGCGCTTGTTCTCCACGGCTCAGGAGGTATTCGGCAAGACCGCCATCGGGACGGGGTTGGACCTGACCGCCACCTACGGCTCCCAAAAAGGGATCAAACTGGTGGGTGGCTGTTCCCGTTTCACCTCGAGGTGTTTGAGAGTTGGAAGGGGAGCAACCCCACCAACTGGGCCTATTGACCATTTTCAACTTTTAATCGAACAGTAAAAGGAGAAAACAATGGAGACGGACCAAGAAAACAAAGAAAAGACAGTAAGTACAGCCCAGGAAAACAAGAAAAAGGCAGGTAGTTTGGGGTTTATCACGAACCTGCCCATAGCACGAAAAATCGCGCTGCTGGCGGGCCTGCCGGCGCTGGCGATCGTGCTTTTCCTGTATACTATCCTGGCGGAACGATTCACTACCCGTTCGGAGGTGGAAGATATCGTGGACTTAAGTCATTACACGGTCCGGGCCAGCGCCTTGATCCATGAGCTTCAGAAGGAACGGGGCATGAGCGCCGTGTTTATCGGCAGTGCGGGTAAGAGTATGGTGGCGGAACTTCCCGAGCAGATCCGCAATTCCACCGAAAAGTACGGGGAACTTCTGGAATTTCTGAGCACTTTCGAGGCCAGCAAGTATGGCACGGAATTCGATTCCTATCTGTCTTCCGCGCTGAGCAGAATGCGTGATATAGCATCAATACAGGAGAAAACCAGAAATCTGGAACATGGCAAAGGTGAAGCCATCTCGTTCTACACCGGCACAATAGTTCAGCTGTTCGAGACTTTCAAGCGGGTCGTGATCCTGGCCGGTGGTTCAGAGCTGGCCACACCGGTATCCGCTTATTATAATCTCCTGTACGGCAAGGAAAAAGCGGGGATTGAAAGGGCTCGCATGGCCGGCACCGCCGCGACCAACACTGCCATTCCCGCCAAGGGCCTTGAAGCCTGGATGGAAGTGTGGAAAGGCCAACAAACCTACCTGGCCAATTTTCAGGCTTTTGCTTCGGAAGATGCCGGGAAGACCTTTGATGCCAATCATAGCGGGGCCGTGGTGGACAAGGTCACGGAGATCAGAAACCACCTGTTGGAAAATCGCAATGTGGGAAACTTCTCCTTCACCGGACCGGAGGTCTTTCAAGCTACGACCGCCCGGATAAATCTCCTGAAAACCGTAGAGGACTTCCAGGCCAAGGAGATTCTTGAACTCGCGGATGCGGTTTCCGCCGGCGCCAGAAATGCCATCATATTCAACGCGGTTTTAGGCCTGGCGGTCATGGGACTGGTACTGGCTTTCAGCGTAATAATGGCCCGGTCGATCACCAATCCCCTGGGGGAGATAATCAGTGTCCTCAGGGATATTGAATCGGGTGAAGGCGATTTGACCAAAAGTGTGAACATTCAGTCGACGGACGAGATAGGGGAGATGAGCCGCTTGTTCGACTCGTTCCTGCTGAAGTTGCGCGAAATGTTGAAGAAAATATTGACCAGTTCGGGCCAGGTTGCTACGGCGGTCCAGGATATTTCGTCCTCATCCGAGCAGCTAGCGGCCGGGGCGGAGGAGCAGCAGGCGCAGCTGTCGGAGGTGGCCACTACCATGGAACAGATGAGCGCCATGATCCTGGAGGCCAGCAAGAACGCCGACGAAACTCGGGAGAGCGCCCAGCATACCGGTCGCACGGCTGACGAGGGCCGCGAGGTGGTTACCCGCACCGTCGCCGGTTTCGAGACTGTAGCCAAAACCGTGGAGCAAGCGGCCAAGCAGATCCAGGAGCTCAGCAAACGTTCGGAGGAGATCGGCAATGTGATCCAGGTGATCGACGACATCGCCGACCAGACCAACCTATTGGCGCTGAATGCCAATATCGAGGCGGCCCGGGCCGGGGATGCCGGCCGGGGTTTCGCAGTGGTGGCCGATGAGGTACGCAAGCTGGCCGAACGCACGGTTACCGCCACCGCTGAGATCAGCAGCATGATCGAAGCCATCCAGAAAGATATCGGAGATGCGGTCACCTCCATGGAGGTGATTCAGGGGCAGTCCAGCGATGGGCTGGAGCTGGTGGCGCAATCCGACAAGTCACTGGAGGAGATCGCCGGGTCGATCAATAAGGTGGTTTCGGCGGTGGAACAGATCGCCACGGCCTCCAACGAGCAGAGCACCGGCGCGGAGGAAATCTCCAAGAACATCGAAGGGGTGACCACCGTGGCCAAGGAATCGGCCAACAGCGCCCAGACGCTGGCGTCTTCGGCGGAGCAGCTTAGTAAAGAAGTCGATAGTTTGAATGGCCTGATCGGCCAATTCAAGCTGGATTGACAGAGGCTCGCCGGCAATTCGGAACGTAGAGGCCAAGTCCAAGCTGGTCTTGGTTTTGCGATAGGAGGGAACAAGCTGGAGCAAAATCCAGCGGCAGGCTAAGGCCAGAATCATCAGGGAACTGAAGAGAGGTTAACGATTCAAGCATGAAGTCAGTGGCGGGGATCAGCGAAATGATGATAAAGTCGGTGCTTAAGACTGGATCAAGACTTAAGTCCCTGGTTTCCAGTTTTTACCGGGACCTCTCCGAGGGGGAGCTCGCCAGATCGATTCAGTCGACCATTTTCAAGCGCCTATTGATAATCCTATTAGTTTTTTTCGTAGTTCCCATCGGCTTCCTGAGCTGGCGCTTGATTGTACACGAAAAAGCTACCATCCATCAAAGAACTCTCACCCAGCTCCAGACGGTGGCCGACGGTGTGGAGACTCAACTGCTGGAGTTCCTGAATTACCTTAAAGGGCGCACGCAGGATTTCAGTTCCGATGGATTTATTCGGGACGCCTTGGCCGAGATCATCCGGCAACCGGATGGGCACCAGGAGGCTATCGCGGCACTGAATCGCCATCTGGCGGTCAACAAGCAGTCGATCATGCCGGAGGTCGAAGAGACCTTTGTCACCAATCTAAGTGGTGTGGTCGTCGCATCATCGCTGACAGCCAACGTGGGGAACGACTATGCCCTGGCGGAATTCCTTCGGAGGGGACAGACTGAGACCTACATCGGCGATGTTTTCTTTGATGACCGGATTGGACAAAACTCCTGGGTGGTCTCTACGCCCCTCACCGATAAAGTGACGCACGAATTAAGCGGTGTCCTGATCAATCGAATCCGGATCGAGGTATTGAGCGATATCACCAGCGGGCGCAGAGCCGCTGCCATGGGAGCCGGAACCTTCCCTTCCATTCCAGGACAACTCGCTCAAACCTATCTTGTGAATCGGGATCAACAATTGATCACTGGCGCTGTCATACATGGGGATGTGAGGGCCCACGGGGAAGCGATTCTGAATTATTTAGTGGATACCGAGCCGGTACGAGTGGCCCTGGAGGAAGGCCGGGAAATGACAGGCGACTACGAAAACTTCCACCACGACCGGATCAGTGGCGCCACAAGGATCATCGATGAACCCGGTTGGGTGCTGATCACCGAGATGGATTTCGGGGAAGCCTTCGCTCCGGTGGCGCAGCTCCGCAATAGAGTCCTGGGCATTATTGGTATGCTGAATATCGGTTTGGCGGTCATGGTATTATTTCTGGCCCAGCGCCTGGTCATTCCCATCGAACGAATAATTCGGGCCAACCGGGCGTCTGTGGAGGGGGACGAGGGCGCCGCTATCATTAGCGAAGCTGTCATCCCGAACAACGAGCTAGGCGAGGTGATGCGCAGCCGGAACCTGATGCTGGCGAGGCTCCATGAGCGGGAGCAGCGGAGAATGCGCAAACTTTCCAAGGTGGTGGAGCAGATGTCGGACAGTGTGGTAATCACCGATAAAGAGGGTTCGATTGAGTATGTGAACCCGGCTTTTGAATCGATTACCGGGTTCGGCGAGCAGGAGGCGCTGGGTAATAAGCCCTGGCTGCTGAAAGCGGGCGAACACGATGATGTCACCTATAAGCGCTTCTGGAAGACCATTTTTTCAGGCCGGGATTACCAAGGCGTGCTGATCAGCAAGAGGAAAAACGGGGAATTGTTTTACGAAGAGCGCAATGTCACCCCCATCCTGGCCGCCACGGGAGAGATCAGCCATTACGTTTCTATCAGCCGGGATATCACCAAACGGGTGCAGGCCGAGGAAGCGCTGGTGGAGAGCGAGAACCGCTACCGCACTATTACTAATACGGCCACCGATGCTATCATCGCTGCCGACGAGGAAGGCCTGATCACGCTGGCCAATCCGGCGGCGGAAAAGCTGTTCGGCTACCCCTCGGAGGAATTGATTGGGCAGTCGTTAACCCTCTTGATGCCGGGAAAATACAGGCCCAGCGCCCAAACGGGGTTGGACCAGTTTGTTAAGACCGGAAAGAAGAATGTGGACTGGGATATGAGGGAGCGGACCGGGCGCCACCGGGATCGCGGGGAAATCCCGCTGGAGATCTCCTATGGTCAATCTGTTGGTGAGGGAGGAATGAGCTTTGTCGCGATCATCCGGGATATCACCGAGCGCAAGCAGGCGGAGGAGGCGCTACGGGCAAGTGAAGAAAATTTTCGCAGCATATTTCACTCAACCCCGGAAAGTCTTTTGACGGTAGATAAAGAAATCGATGTATTGAATTCTAATGAGAAATTTGGCGGATTAATTCACCTCTATGCACCGCGACTAAATATGAGTGAAGATACGCTTCGAACAAAGATTTTGTCCGAGTTGAAAATGCGAGTTGGAAAAGTGAAACATGGGTTAATTGAGATTGACGGTGAGACGAATAATTGAGTCCTATTCATCGCAAAACAATTGGCCGTTTAATTTTCGCCAATGTGTTGGAAATGAACATTGGTAAATATATTGATTACGTGGATAGGTTTCTGGTCATGACCTCGCAGGCTCCCTTCTACGAAGTCAGTCACGTTGATAATAAAATACTGCCGGAGAGAATGAATGAGTTTACCGGGGTTGTCGTAGCTGAAGGAGATGATTTTCATTTTTATTCACCGAGACATTTAAAGCTGAATTTCCAGTTACTACATGAACCAATGGATGTAAAATGGAAGCATTACATGAATTGGGTTAAGACGAGAAATCTTTTCCTGAACCATGTTATAAACAAGGTACTCATGCTCCAAAGAATGTTTTGGGTAACTAAGGACTTGAAGACGCTAGTACCCATGTCCCTAAACAAGTTTATCGAGATATACTCCTTCCCACACCTGGACATCAGTCGTCTAAGCCGTTTGATAAACAACACCTTGATATCTTTCAACGGAACAGGATATCTTTTGAGAGACTTTTTTCCTAGCAGTAAAAAGATCCATTCCCTCATTCTTGAAAACGTCGTCCGTCAAAAAAATCTCAGGATGAAAGACCGGGAAATTCAGGCACTTTTAAAAAGTGAATACGGAATTAACGTATCGGTCAGGACGATTTGCAATTATCGAAATTCGGTTCACATACAACCTTACAATGTTGTTCAGATTAACAGTCCATATTGTAGGTACTTTTCTGATTATATACCATTGAATAAAAAGGTAAAACGAGTATTGCCCGAAAAGACAGGGGTTTACGAGATCTCGCTTGGCCATGACCTGAAATATCAGAAAACCACATCCCGTATCATCTATTATGGTAGGTCCAGCAATCTGCGAAAAAGGATTCAAAGTTACTTACACAGTTCCATTAAAAATCCCGTGATTGAGTACTATCGCGATAAGGAGAAACTTTTCCTGAGATACTTCCTCACCTCCAGGCAGGTTCATGTAGAGCAGGAGTTGTTGCACTCGTTTACGGATATATCCGGCTCCTTACCTATTGCTAACAGGCTCCTCACACGCCAAGCAACCATCAGGGACCAGGGATAGGATGAGTTATCATGGATATTGATGGCTCGAAGGCCAAACTAATACTTGAGTTTGATGTTGCTGGAAAACTTCTTGCAGAAGAAGAAGAAGAAGAAGTCCTCGTTATATCCTTGAGAGATATCACCGAACGCAAGCGGGCGGAAGAGGCCTTGGCCGAAAAGACAATGTACCTTGATAATATTTTGCGCAACTCTACAGAGTATGCTATTTCCACTACCGATCTGGATTTTCGCATCACCTATTACAACCCGATGGCTGAAAAACTACACGGCTATAAAGCTGAGGAGGTCATCGGAAAGACGGTCCAGGAAATGCACACTAAAGATAAGGTGGAGCCGGAGCAATTTAAACTGGCCATTGAGAACGTCCGCCGCCATGGAGAGCACTGCTACACCGTAACGAAAGAAACAGAGGAAGGTACACGCTACATCGATGTAAGGGTATCGGGCATCTACAACTCAGATGGAGAGTTGGTCGGTTATGCGAATTTTGCCAGGGACGTCACTGAGCGCAAGAAAGCGGAAGAGGAGCTGCGAGCATCCGAGAAAAAGTACCGCAACATAGTGAACAGCAGTACTGTTTGTGTCGCTCATACTACCATAGGTGGCGAGATCCTGTATGTAAACGAAGCCACATTGAAAATATTTGGATATGATTCCTTCGAGGAGGTCAAAACCCTTGGCGCTGTCACAAGATACAAGCACCCTGAAGATCGCCGGCGGTTTATCACGCGACTTAAGAAATCATGTAAAGTTGATAATTTGGAAGTAACCCTATTAACAAAGACCGGGGAAGAGAAGGAAGTCCTCTTAGGTGCATCACTGGATAAAGAGTTGATAAGTGTCACTCTATTAGACATCACCGAGCGCAAGCGGGCGGAGGTGGCGCTACGGAGCTCGGAGGAGAAATATCGCCTTCTGACGGAAACTGCCGATGAAGGGATCTATATCATAGCGGAGGAGGGTTTCGAGTACATAAATCCGGCCTTTGAGCGGATTACCGGCTATGCTGCTCAAGAACTGCTCGGTGGTGGGCTGGACTTAATGGACCTGATCCATCCCGATGATAGGCAGCTTATCAAGAAGCGGGCTGAAGCGCGAAGGAAGGGCCGGGAAGTGCGCTCGAGATATGAGTTCAGACTCCTGAGAAAGGATAAAGAGGTTCGCTACCTTGATATAAGTACTATCGCATTACCGGGTGAGCCCTGGAGAGTGATGGGCATCTACCGGGACATCACCGAGCAGAAACAGGCGGAGGAGGTATGGCGCCGCTATGCCGCTATCGTTAACACTTCCACAAATTTCCTCACCCTGATCAACCGGGATTACGTATACGAGGCGGTGAACGATGCTTATTGTCAGGCTCACGGCAAATCCAGGGAGGAGATCGTTGGCCATAAGGTTGCTGACATCTGGGGCCAAGAGGTATTCGAGGAGGTCATTAAAGGAAATTTGAACCGATGCTTTCGGGGAGAACAGGTCCGATATGAGGCCTGGTTCGGTTTTGACTATCCGGTCAAACATTGTTTCAGTGTCACCTATATTCCCTATTACGATGAAGAGAGCAAAGTCACTCATGTTATAGTCGCAACCCGCGATATCACCGAGCGCAAGCAGGCGGAAGAGGCGCTCATAGAATCCGAACTCTGGTTCCGGAGCATGTACAACTCACTGGAAGAAACGGTCTTTATAGTCAGTCCCAAGCGAAAACTGGTGCACATAAATGCTGCCGGTGAGGCGATGTTCGGTTATAGTGAAGATGAGTTGAAGGACTTTTCAACCGAGAAGCTACATGTGGATCACAAGCATTTCTTGGAATTCGGTCGGAAGATCAAGGCGGCTTTCGATCGGGGGGAAGCGGCGAGTTTCGAATTTGAGCTCAAGCGGAAGAACGGCGATGTTTTCCCGACCGAACACACCGTTTCCCTTTTAAAGAGCGAGGGGGGCAGCCTGGGCATAGTCAGTGTAGTCCGGGACATCACTGAAAAGAAACAGGCCGAGGAAGCGCTAAGGAAGAGTGAAGAGCAATTCCGCACGTTGGCCGAGAAATCACCTAACATGATCTTTATAAATCAGAAAGGCAAGGTCGTATATGCCAACAGGCAATCCCAGATCGTAATGGGATACTCGCTGGAGGAATTCCTGGCGCCGGATTTCGATTTCCGGACGCTTGTCGCCGCAGAGAGCCTGGACCTAGTAAGGTCCAATTACCGGAAACATTCACAGGGCAAAGACGTGGAGCCCTACGATTGTACATTGACCACAAAAGACGGCCGGCGCATTGAGACCATCATCGCCACGAAACTGATCGAGTACGGCGATGCCGGAGCTATCCTGGCTATAATGACCGACATAACGGCGCACAAGCAGGTGGAGGAAGCTCTCCAGGTGGAAAGGTCCTATCTGGAAATGCTCCAGGCGGTGACGGCAGCGGCCAACGAGGCGGCCTGTTTTGAAGACGCCGTGCGGGTGGCGCTGGAGCACGTATGCCGCCATACCGGCTGGCCGGTGGGGCACGTGTATCTACCGGATGAGGAGCAGGATGGCCGGTTGGTTCCGAGCGATATCTGGTACCTGAAGGATCCCAAAAAGTACAAGGCTTTCCTCAAGGTGACCAAAGAAACGACATTCGCTGAAGGCATTGGTTTGCCGGGCCGGGTGCTGGCCACCGGAGAGCCGGCCTGGATCAAAGACCTGGTCAAAGACAAGAATTTTCTTCGTATCGGGGTGGCCAAGGATATCGGGGTCCGGTCCGGCTTTGCATTCCCGGTGAAGGTAGGCGCAGAGGTTGTGGCCGTGCTGGAATTTTTTGCCGAACAGCAAACCGAACCGGATGAGAAACTGCTGGAGATTATAAGCCATGTGGGCACTGAGGTGGGGCGGGCGCTGGAGCGTAATGAGGCGATGGAAACGCTTAGAAATATCGCCACCGGCGCATCAGCGAAGACCGGGAAGGCGTTCTTCACTTCCTTGGTTGAGCACCTGGCCAGGACGCTGGGGAGTGATTACGCCTTTGTGGGGGAACTATCAGGACCGAAAAAGCGGCAGGTAAAGACCGTAGCAGTGTATGGTAACGGGGAGATGCAGGAGAACTTTAATTATAGACTGAAGGGTACCCCCTGCGATGTGGTGCTTTCGAATGGCGCAATTTGTTTTCACCCGAAAGGTGTACAACAGTTGTTCCCGGATGACAAGCTGCTGATAGAGATGGAGATTGAAGCCTATTCCGGTATTCCGCTACTCGACTCTCAAGGCACGGCCGTAGGCATCTTGGTAGTCTGCCACCGAACGCCGATGTCGAAGAAAACATTAACTGAATCCACCCTTGAGATCTTCGCTGCCCGGGTAGCTGCCGAGTTGGAACGCCAAGCGGCCGAAGGGGAGCTGCAACAGGCCCACGATAAGCTGGAAACGCGGGTTGAGGAACGCACGGCGGAACTGGTGGAGAGCAGCCGGAAATACCGCCATCTGTTCGAACACGCCCATGATTCCATTTTTATTGTCGATCCGGAGACCCGCCGAATCATGGATGTGAACGAGAACACGATCAGGCGGTTGGGGTATACCCGTCAGGAGTTGCTGAAGTTGACTATTGACGATCTGTCCGCTCCCGAATCACTGACAAATAACGATCATATGCTGGAGGAGTTACGGGAAAGCGGCAGCGTTATTTTTGAGCACCTCCATCAGCGCAAAGATGGTTCCACCTTTCCGGTGGAGATCAGTTCCCGGATCATTCAGGTAAGCGGCCAGCAGGTTATCCAGAGTTTCGTGCGCGATATTTCCGAGCGGAGACGAGCCGAGCAGGCACGAGAACGGTTGTTGCAGGAGCTGGAGAACAAGAACCAGGACCTGCAACAGATCTTGCATATCAGTTCCCACGACCTGCGTTCACCACTGGTGAGTATCAAGGGATTCAGTGGTATCCTGGACAAGGCGATGGTCAGGCTCGGTAGCCTGCTAAACAGGAGGAATGGTAAGAGTGCCGCCGAAGTATCCCAAGAAACGAATCCCCTGTTGTCCAAGGAGATCCCTGCCGCCCTGGACCATATCGTGGCCAGCACGGATAAGATGGAAAGCCTGCTTAGCGGCCTATCGCGACTGTCGCGTCTGGGCCAGGCGGGTATGAACATCACCGAGCTGGATATGAATGAGCTGCTGGCGGGGATCACCAAAAGTATCGAGTTCCTTATCAAGAAGGCCAAGGTGCAGCTGGAGATCGGTGAGTTACCCCCTTCCCGCGGCGATGAAATCCTGATCGGCCAGGTGTTTTCAAACCTGCTGGGTAATGCAGTGAAATACTTGAACAAGGAACGCCGGGGAGTCATCAGGATCAGCGGAGAGAAACGGTCGGGCTCCACTGTGTACGTGGTGGAGGATAACGGCATCGGTATCGAGCCGGATTACCAGCAAAAGGTTTTCGACCTGTTCCACCGGGTCAATCCTTCTGCGGGTAACGGCGAAGGGCTGGGTCTTACGATTACCCGCAAGATACTCGACCGGCATCACGGCCGCATCTGGCTGGAATCCCAGCCGGGTAAAGGCAGCAAATTTTTCGTGGAGCTACCGGATTAACCGGTTGGCCGACCGAACTTAAAAGGCGCACTTAACCCGCCAAATGACACAGTCCGCGAATAGTCCTACCACCAAATGGCCGACAGGCCGGCCTAGCCCTCAGCCTGCGGGTCATCCGCTAACCATCACCACTACCTAGTCCCGGCCAGCGCCGGCCGGGCTGGGTATATTTACAGGTGGCTATAGCGGCAGTCTTGTAAGCCCGTCTCCCAAGCGATTAGCTTCTACCACTCATGCGAGGGCACCTGCCAGATTACCTGGGAACGAGGGAATGATGACCGAGCCACCGACCGCGCCCGACTCACCGCCACCAGCGGGAATGACGCTCCGGACACCTGGTGAGCTCCGCCGGGAAGAGTACGATACACATGCCGCCCTGGAGCTGTTCGAAAACCTTTTACTGGCGGCCGCCCGCATCCCCGTTGAGAAGGACCCCGCCACCCACCCGCTGGTGTTGATCCAGGCGGCCAAAGCGCTAGTGGGTCTGCGGCCGCACGAGCCCAGCCGCCGCCTGATCGAATTTGCCCTGGACCGGTGTCCCCACCTGCCGCCCCAGCGTCCTGTGGCCGACCTTAAAATCCCTCCAGAGCAGCTAGGGGCGACGGTGGCGGTATTCGAGTTGGAAGAGGTGGTGGCGGCGGGGGACCTGGCGGCCGCCCGGGAACAGCTGGGGCGTTTGCTGCTGGTATCGGACAATAAACCCTTCGTCTTCGATATTTTGCTGGACCTGGCGGCCCGGCAGCCCGATCAGGCCCCGGCGCTGGTGCCGTTGGTGCACTACTGCCTGCGGGCGGCCCAGTTCGTGGGACCCGGCCACCTGGCCGACTTCCTGCTGCCGGCCCTGGATGCGCTGGTGGCGGCTAGTGGCAGTGGCAGTGGCCCCGCCGTTGGCGGGATTTCCGCTACGCTCCAACAGTCGGCAGTAGCAGTTGGCAGAGGGAAGCCTCGGCGGAGGTCCCCCGAGCGGGAGTTCGGCTCGCTGTGGGAGGCGTTGCCATACCTGGGGGACGCGCCCCTGGAAACGTTGACCCTGGCGGCCCATGGCGCCCAGATCGCGGCCGACGAGCACGTGAAGCAGGGGAGCATTCAGCGGGGTATCTTGGGGGCGCTGGCGGAGGCGGCGAGTGGCAGCAAAGGAGAATTAATCCAAGCAAGTAGCGGCACCAAGGGCGACCGGGGCTGGCTGCTGGAGACCCTGGAGCAGGCGCCGGAGATCACCACCGAGCTGCTGTTGTGGGCGGATACTTTCAGGATGCTGTACCGGACGGCGGGGGAAGAGCACTATGCCTTGTTAAAAGAGATGGCAGAGACGCGGCTGGCGGGATTGGCAATTGAGAAATGAAAAATTGAAGAATGGAGATTGTGGTCGATGGTGGCGTAATCAGTAAGGGAGTTTGTACTTAATTTGCGGTCGAGAAAAAAGAATAACTATGGAACCTAGTAGCAAAGTTGTAATCGAAGAAGATGAACATGGCTACTACGCCTACTGCCCTGAGTTGCCCGGCTGCCAGAGCCAGGGCGAAACATACGAGGAGGCTTTGGAAAACATCAAGGAAGCCATCGATTTGTACCGCGAGATCCTGAC
>CBDVAP010000081.1:0-12856 GCA_965372015.1 uncultured bacterium
CCACCGGTCTAAAATAAGGCTAGATTCTCCACCACGGATTATCTAATTTCCAATCATCGTGTTGACCAATAATGTGAGACAGTATCTACACAATTTCCCCTTGGGGTGTGATAGCGGCACCGGCGTAATACTTTATGCGTCATTACCCGATTCTGTCCACAACGAGATAAGCTCCCGCATTGATCCCCGCTGAAGTCGTATTGACCCTGCTCGAAGTCCCGGGGCTGGGCTCACGGAAGGCGCACGCTATCCTCAGTGCCTTCCCTGACGTCAGCGACTGGCAGGATCTGCTGGCCTGTGATATCAGCCGCCTCGACGGCATATCCAATGCGTTGGTCAATCGCCTACGGGAGACACAAATCGAGGTCGGGCAGCGCATACTCGAGCGCACCGAGTCCCTTGGGGGCCGGTATCTCCATTATTGGCAGTCGGGATATCCGAAGATGCTAGCCCAGATTTATGATCCCCCGATGGGGCTGTTTCTACGGGGCGAGGGTGACCTGGAGGCGGAGTTCATAGCCGTGGTGGGGACCAGGCAGCCGACTCCCTATGGCCGGGAGCAGGCCCGGCATCTCACACACGAAGTAATCGCGGTGGGATTGGGTATTGCCAGTGGGTTCGCCCGGGGCATCGACACCGTGGCCCATACCGCCGCCCTGGAGGTGCGGGGCCGGACCGTGGCCGTTCTGGGATGTGGCATCGATATCGTCTACCCGGCCGAAAACCGCAAACTGTATTCCTCACTGTTGGAGAAGGGGTTAGCCCTCTCGGAGTATCCGCCGGGCGCCAAGCCCGACGGTCACCATTTTCCCCAACGCAATCGGATCATCAGTGGCTTGTCGCTGGGGGTCTTGGTGGTGGAGGCAGGCACCGGCAGTGGCGCCCTGATCACCGCCCTGCACGCACTCGATCTGGACCGGCAAGTGTTCGCCGTACCCGGCCGTATCGACAACAAGAAGTCCAGCGGCTGTCACGAGCTGATCAATCGCGGGGCAAAACTGGTCGGCCGGGTGGAGGACATCCTTTCAGAGCTGGGGGCGCCCTATTCCGCCGCGCCGGGTGACCAGCTCGACCTTATCCGCGACCTACCCGAACCGGAGCGCGGCATCCTGGAATATCTTACTCGCGAACCGGTGCCGGTTGACCAGATTGCCGAGGATCTCAATCGCGATATCTCCGAGCTGCTCACGATCTTATTATTCATGGAGATGAATGGGCTTGTAATCCAGAGTGCCGGTAAGCGCTTTAACCGGACGTAAATTCCCGGTGCTTTGACGCCTCTTAACAATATAGTCCGGTTCCTTATGGCTCTGTTACCCTTTACCCTCCTGTGGTGGGCCTGCAATTCTCCCACCGGTCCCGATAGTGAAAAGGCCTTCAGCCGTGTTTTAGGCGGCGACAGTGATGACATTGGCATGTCCATCGCCCAGACGTTCGATGGCGGTTATATCGTGGGAGCCACTACCGAATCCGAAGGCAGCCCCCATGCGGATTACTGGCTGGCGAAGCTGGACCGGAAAGGCAATGGCTCGTGGGATCGCACATTCGGCGGCAGCGATTGGGATCGCCTCAGGGCGGTGCGGCAAACCTCCGATGCCGGTTACATATTGCTGGGGTATACCTGGGGCCAGGGCGCCGGCTCCACCGATCTCTGGCTGGTTAAGACCAATCCCAACGGATATAAGGTTTGGGGGGCCACTTATGGCGGGGCCGCCGCTGATCAGGGCTGGGGCGTCCAGCAAACGTACGATGGCGGCTACATCCTGGTGGGGACCACGGAGTCCGCCGGGGCTGGCGGGAGCGACCTGTGGCTGGTCAGAACCGGGCCCGACGGCAGCGAGCTATGGAACCGAACGGTGGGCGGTGAGGGAGACGAGGTTGGGTTCGCGGTATTGCAGACTGCGGACTCGGGGTTCGTCGCCGCGGGTGTTGCGGCGCCAATTGGGGGCGGTAGCAGCGCCTTCCTCGTTAAGACCGACAGCGCCGGGACTATACTATGGACCATGACCTACGGCGGTGCGGGGACCGATACCGCCTTTTCGGTAGTGGCGCTCGCTGATGGCGGTCTGGTCCTGGCCGGGGTTCGGGGAGGCGATGCCCTATTGATCAAGACCAGCGCCAGCGGACAACAGACCTGGGCCATGACGTTCGGTGGACCGGCCGACGATACGGTCCGTGAAGTGGTGCTCTCCGGCGATGGCGGCTTTGTCCTGGTGGGAACCACCCGACTCACGGCCGAGGAGGACAGCGACATCTGGCTGCTGAAGGTGGACACAGATGGCAAGCAAGTCTGGAGCCGCACCTTCGATGGTGGCGCCGACGACTGGGGGCAGGCACTGGCAGCCACTGATGACGGCGGCTATGTGATCACTGGGTCCACTGCAACCTCCGAGGGCAGCAACCGCGCCGTGTGGGTTATCAAAACCGATAGCAAGGGCAAGTCCGCCGACTAGGCCTACTGTCCTACCAATCACCGATATCAGGCACTGGTCCCCCGGCCCCGCCCCGCTTACAGCGAGATTAGGCACTTACAGCGGAGTTCCCCCGCTTGCAGCGGGGTTCGAGGCCACGAATGGCTAGCTTATGCCCAGCTTAGACCCAGCTTTGACCCATTAAAGACCCATAAGAAACCGATTAAAAACCCATCCAATACCTAGCTAATGCCCATCAAAAGGCCAATGCCTACCGACGGAAGAGGCTAGCCGAAGGGGGTATTTCAAAAAAATTCACCCCAAAAAGCAGTAATAAGAGCATAAGATATTAAGTATTAATGGGTTAATATCTGTTAGATACCGGGCCGATACCTCACCCCGCTGGCAGCGTAGTGGCAGTAGCAGGCCTCGGCGTAGCCAGAGGCAACGCCTACGGCGAGCCTGGCAGCAGCAGACCTCTCCCCGCCACCGCCTTTGGCGGGACAAACATGCTGCGGGACAGGCCTGAAGGCGAGGGGAATCTGTATATCTAGATTTTCAAAGAGCGGGGGAATATAAGGCCTCGGGTGGGGTACTGTCGTTCGCCTGGTGCGCGGAGAAGAGAATAGCCGCTAAGTACGCTAAGGGTCGCTAAGGGGATGGCAGCCCCGCCGATGGCGGGACATACATTCAGCAAGAGAGATTCCTCACTGCGTTCGGAATGACAATGCGGTGAGCGCTGTCGTTCGCCTGGTGCGCGGAGAGTAGATTAGCCGCTAAGTACGCTAAGGAGCGCTAAGGGAGACGGAAGCATTGGGCTAATCAGCGATCAGCAGGAGAGATTGCCACATCCCGATAAATCGGGATTCGCAATGACTAGAGGGGGCGCTGTCGTTGGCCTGGTGCGCGTACATCTCCACAGGGCGGGGTTGTGGCAGTAGCAGGCCTCGGCGTAGCCAGAGGCAACGCCTACGGCGAGCCTGGCAGTGGCAGGAAAGAGGAAAGAGCTAACCGCCAAGGACGCCAGGGACGCCAACCCCGCCGAAGGCGGGGTCCGGGACGCGAACCCCGCCGAAGGCGGGGGATGGGACCTTCAGCCGGAGAACTCACCCCTGTCGTTTCCCCGCCGTTGGCGGGACAAACACGACTCCCCGCCTCGCCGTGCCCGGCTACGGGCAGGCCTCTCCCCGCCACCGCCTTTGGCGGGACAAGCTTTCTGCGGGGCAGGCTTAAAATAGAGGGGGTTTTGCAACCGAGAACCCGGTTAGCAGACTGATCCGAGGACAGGGGGTGGCCCATACGATTCTAATACCAACAGAGACACCTTAATTGTGTGTCAAAAAGGATTAGTGGCGGCCTGTTATGAGATTTAGATTATGAGACGGGTTTTGGAACGGGAATTCGGGTTTTGAGGCGGGTTATTGAGACGGTGCGAAGGTAGTCTCATAAAGGATGGTTTTTAAGACCGCCTGCTATCATCCATTTGTGGGCAATTAGTCAACACGTCTTGTTGGTCAAGAGCCATCCGAAGTACGGAAGCCAGGTACATTTGCCGAACTTGTCCAGGTAGTGCGTAAGTGTTATAGTTAGAATTATTTTGGGCTGCAATATTCATGACAAAGATAATAAATATACTTTTGGATCGATGATTAATAGGCCAGACCTGTTTTATGAAGCAGAAACCATGGAGTAAAACATGGATATCCTTCCAACAGTTGATACATATGAACACGATACTGCTGCCCAGAACATATGGGAAAGATTAAAGTCCATCGTCGGGGCGTTAGATGGAATATGTTACTATAAGCATCCAATTATTGAATCGGCAACGAAGAATTCCCCAGATATTGCTCTGATTGCAGAAGGCTTTCATCCTCTTACAATAAAGATATTGGCCTGTGCTTTGGAGGATATCGGAGAGGTCTCAAAAGAATCCTGGCAAATAAGTGGAGCCTCGATAGACTCCCCGATCTTTGAACTTGATGATTATGTTATTTCTCTGAATAGTAAGTGGGAGAAACAGCGCTTGCTTCGGCGCAGGCTTGATACGGTCGGAGTGTTGGTTCTTCCATTGATCACAAAGGCCGATTTCGAGGCGGCTCATGGCGCGCCAAGTAACTTAATGGATGATGCTTCGAAACAAATGCACATCTATTTTAGAGACTCTGATATAACCAAGGCATTACATAAACTGGAGCTGCCGCTTGGTGAACGTGAGTGGCTCTTGACAAAATCGGTATTTCAGGGCGCAAATCCTCTTAACAAGCAAATAATTGATGTTTCTGATAAAGTTGTGAAGATAGGAAATGCTATCTCGATTCTTGAAACACAAATCGCATTACTAGATGATCAGCAGCATAAAGTCGCAATACAAATGGCTCCAGGTCCTCAAAGGATTCGAGGTCTGGCTGGCACAGGCAAAACGGTTATACTTGCTATGAAAGTTGCGAACATCCATCGTCGCTATCCAGATATGCACATCTTGTTTTCGTTTCATACGCAGAGCCTATATAACCAATCGAAAAAACTAATTACTAGATTTTATAGAGAGTACAGCGACTCTGATCCAAATTGGGATAAACTCCATATCATGCATGGTTGGGGGAGTCAGAACCGACCCGGGGTTTACTCCGAACTCTGTAAACGGCTTGGATTGAAGCCTTTAACTCTAGCGAATGCAAGGACTCTCGACAGTGAAAATCCCTTCAGGGCTTGCTGCAAAGCCGTCCTTGAACATGAATTCGAACCTTTCTACGATTTTATATTAGTTGATGAGGCGCAGGATTTTCCGGCAGAATATTTCTTGTTATTAGCCAAATTAATTTCGGAGCATAAGCGGATATACTTCGCCTACGATGAACTACAGAGCCTAACAAATGTTGAGATGCCAAAACCTGAGGATCTTTTCGGGAAGGATGAAAAAAACGAACCCTTCATTAGTCTAGAGGGCGATGATTACCCGGGTGGTATTGAAAAGGACTTTGTCTTACATCGTTCCTATAGGTGCGCACTTGAAGTCCTAATGCTCGCTCATGGAATCGGTCTTGGTATCCATGGTCCTAAAGGCTGTGTTCAGATGCTAGGCAATATGGCGTCTTGGGAATCTATTGGCTATACACGCGAGAAGGGGTCATTTAATACTGGCGACGAAACGATTTTCAAGAGACCAAAGGTTAATAGTCCGAACCGTGTCCATCAAATTTACAAGGGTGAGAAACCACTTATTGAAGTCCAGCATTTTACAGATAGGCCTGCAGAGTACGATTGGGTTGCTAACTCTATGCAGGAATTAGTTGAGCAAGAAAATGTTCGACCGGAAGACATAATTGTGATATGCCTTGACTCAAGAAAATCTAGGAATCATCTTTTGGCAATCCAGTCCCGGCTCGATAAAATGGGAATTTGGTCAACTATACCAGGCTTAATTGATAAGTCATGGAAATTTGCCGAACCCGGTATGGCAACCCTTACAACAGTGTACCGTGCCAAGGGCAATGAGGCACCTGTTGTCTTTATCTGTTCATTCGATTCCCTATATAGTTATGCCGAGGAGGTTGAAAGCCGGAATAGGGCCTTCACATCTCTCTCAAGATCAAAAGGTTGGATCAGAATCACTGGCATAGGACCAAATATGAAATCTGCCCAAAATGAAATAGAGCAAATTCGAAAGGATATTCCCTATTTTCGTTTCAAATTTCCTGATATGAATAATATTCGCATTCGGAAGTTGGACGCATCGGAAACCTCTCGGCGAAGGAAGGAAGTAGGCAAGGCTCGCACATCTGTTAAAACGCTCATAAATCTCGAGAAAGATGCGATTAAGGATCTTGATCCCGAATTATTAGGGCAACTACGCGATATCCTAGGCAAGGCTGACGGTGAAGATTACTGACATTATTGGGAGTATAGTTTCCGCAAAAAATGATTGGGAACATCATTTAGCGAATCTACGCGCTATCAGAAAGGAGCACACTATCACCTGGGCGAACTTTGAGAAATGCTGGATAGGCAACTATTTATCTGAAGATGAATTCCTAAATATGGTTAACGATGGTCAATATTCTCTTCAAATTCCAGAGGATGGTAGTATTCTCCAACTGTTTTATTCCTTTAATCCAAGGGATAATCAACTTGAGAGTGCTTGCCTTGCATACTATGGCAGCCCAGATCAGTCCAATGAAAATCAATTTGAATTTTCACGGCTAAATGAAATTGAACCGGAGGTTCTAGAGGACGATTATGAACCTGAAGCAGGACAAACCACTTCTGAAATATCCGCTCGATGGTTACGCCTTGAATACGAGCGGGACCAAGCCGATAGGATCACCCACAGCAAATGTCATTTGCATGTTGGTGGTATGCCCGAGACAAGAATTATTGTTCGAGGTGTGCCTGGACCTGCTCAATTTATTGAGTGGACGATGGCCCTTTTTTATCCCAAGATTTATCAAACTCACAGGTTAGAGGACAAAGAGACAGCAGAAATTTCTACCATATTGCAGCGCATCAACAGATTGACCTTGCCGTTTGTTGAAGCGGATATTACTCAACAAACTCCTCATTTGTTGATTCCTACCAACTAGCATCCTCTATTGGCAATTTTGGGCAGACTACCGATTAATTCCACGCTCGTACACTGCGTCCATCGACGGAGCAATGATCTATTAAGACATTGCTATCCGTCCGCGTAGCATGACCAGAGTTTCGCCCTTATTCTGAATAATACTTACTTGCGGTGATTCTATTAGCCAGCATGTGGGCCGGATCGCTTCATATTGCCATAAGGCTGAGGATAGGGAAAAATACTACATTATTTTGCACACCCGAGATTTCGCTCGTGCTGACAAAACGGATTAAGAGTCCGAAGGGATTCCTTTTCTACCAAGGAGGATTAGGTGAGCAACGGACTATAATCCGCATGTGAATGCTAAAAATGCCGCAAAACTGCACGGATTTCCACCACACTTCCTGGGCTATTCACCACAATACCTGGCGATTTTGGGCGAAACTCACCACAGAAGGTGTGTTGTGTGGTGGACATTGGCCCCCTAGACGACGGTGGCACAATGATATGGGGGAGTATCCTCTCCGAAAAAACAAAGTCCCAGAGGGCAAAAATTGGCGGTAGGGCACCAATGATAGTCAAGCGGGTGCTGATTATGGTATCCTTGAAATTACGAGCGTTCCTTCTCGGACTCCTGACATTGAGTGATAAAGCAAGTATTCACCCCCCGGGTCGAAGATGCCTCCAAATACTTCATCCCCTTTTTGTGATCTGGTAAGTTGCTCAAGTTCGGAGGTTGCCAGATCCAATCGCCATAATTCAAAGTGACCGCTTCTATCAGTTGAGAACAAAAGGACATTATTTTCATTGGTCATCCATTTGGGGAGCATATTTTCCCAACCAAATTCCCTGCCGATAACCATTGAAATGTCGGGTGCCTCAGGCAACTCAGCAATGTAAATCGCACCGGCACTGTAAAATGCGATCATCGTGCCGTCCTCAGAAATCGTCGGATCATATTGCCGCATCCCGTCCATTTCTAAGAGAACATTGCCCACATCCGATTCGCCGATTGTTAAATGATGGATCAGAGGGATGTTGGGCGATCCATGTGTCCCTTTGGCGTAAAAAATCGATGAATCTGTTGCCCATACGCCATCGTCGTCAACTCGGCCCGCCGTGATCGGGACAGCGTTGGAGGTTTCGTATGGGGTAGGGAGGTGCCAGACTCGATAGTCAATCCGGCCGGCCGTTCGTGTTGGTGAATAATTATACAACAGGTCCGGTCCATTGGGCTGGAAATCTACTCCCATTAACCTGTGCGAACCTGAGAAGTAAGTTATTTGCCGCGACTCCTGAGAGTGAACGTTGTACAGGTAAATATCAGAGCCGGAGCCCTGAGAGGATTTTATATATGCGATTTCAGCGCCATCAAATGACCAGTCCATTACATTGAGATATATTGGTGGATCCGCTTGATTGGCAGGTATCTGAGCGATTTCCTCAGGTTGAACACCGGGCGAAGTCATCAGCGGCTCTGAAATACCGACCAGGCTGTCGCCTGCGCAATAGGTCAATAATCGAAAATAATAGAGTTTGTTGTTGATCAGATCAGTAGCGCGTAGCGAATCTTTCCCGATCTGCTCACTACGCTGAACTCGCACGAATCCTTCGTTCGGCCCCACTTCCGACATTAACAGGTCTACTATTCCACCGTTAAGGATACAACTATCAAGATTTCCCAACATATCGCCGAAGTCGTAGCGCAAGCCGGTCTTCCAATGAACATCAACATACTTGTCTCCTGAATAAGTGTCGAAATGCAATATACCGGTGGATCCCTCCAACGATGGTATGGTGAACGACTCATCACGGGGCATCTCTTGCTCACCCTCAGATTTTGCCGGATTAGTACAATGCATTTGCAGCAATATTAAAAAGATTAGAAGAAGCAATCTGGTGGGAAAATTGTTTATTTGTGGCATCGTCCGACCGGTTCAAAGTGACTGTGATACTTGGGACATGGAAACTAAGCGTTACATCATACGCTTCCAAGGTTTTTTTGAGCATCATTTGTGTGCCGGTTCAGACCATTGTGGACGTTTGGGACTCAAAACTAATAGAGGCATTTTGCTTTTCACGACGGGAAACACATGAACTGAAAATCCATTGCTTATTTTTGGCACACCCGCAGCCACTTAATCCGTTATGCACAGTAGACCAGTGTATGGTCAATACTCTGAATAATGCCGATTTGCAGTGATCCCATCGGTGAGTGTATACCGTGGATCGCTTTATATTGCCACAGGCTGGTGGACAGGAAAAAACACTACATTATTTTGCACACCCGAGATTTCTCTCGTGCTGACAAAACGGATTAAGAGTCCGTTGGGATTCCTTTTCTACCGAGGGGGTTGGATAAGCAGCGGACTATAATCCGCGTGTGAATGCTAAAATTGCTGGAATAATGCGAGCCTGATCCTATCGAAAGCCTGTCGAAGGGACGCCGGTTTGTCCATCTGCCACTGCCAGGCTCGCCGTAGGCGTTGCCTCTGGCTACGCCGAGGCCTGCTACTGCTACTAGGCTATGTGGCTACCAGTCTTATAACCGTCACTTCCGGTGGGATGCCGATGCGCAGGGGCGGCCCCCAGTAGCCGGTGCCGCGGTTGACGTACACCCAGGTGCCGTTATGCTTATGCAGGCCCAGGGTGTAGGGATGGACAGCCTTGACGGCATAGGTGAAGGGATAGAACTGGCCGCCGTGGGTGTGGCCGCAGAGCATGAGGTGGAAGCCCAGTTGGGCGGCGGCGTGGATAGAGCCGGGCTGGTGGGCCAGCAGCAGGCGGATGTCGCTATGGGGAGCACCGGCCATGGCCGCCTCGGGATCGGTGGCGTGGTCGGGATGGGTCTGGTGGGCAGTCAGATCGGTGACCCCGGCCAGCAGGATGCGGCCCGCACCATGCTCCACCACCGTATGCTCGTTGTTCAGGGTGGTCATCCCCAGGCGCTCGATCTCAGCCAGCCAGCCGTCCAGGCCGGAGTAGTATTCGTGGTTGCCGGTGCAGAAGTAGACGCCGTGGGGCGCCCGCAGGCCGGCCAGGGGGGCCACATCCTCCCTTAGGTGGCGCACCGAACCATCGGCCAGGTCGCCGGTGAAGGCGATCATATCGGGCCTGAGGGCGTTGACCTGCTCAACCACCCGGCGCACCCAGGCGCCCCTGATGGTGGGCCCCACGTGCAGGTCGGAGATCTGGACGATACGGAAGCCTTCCAGGTCGGGGTGCAGGCCATCGATGGGGATGTCAACCTCGAAGACGGTGGGCTTGCGGCGGGCCTGGATCAGTCCATAAGTGGCGGCTACCCCGGTGGCGGCTACCAGCCCCAGGTTCATCATACGGACAATGAACTCCCGGCGTCCCGGGTCGAAGGCCTCAGGAGCAATGGTCTCTGCCCGCAGGCTATGGACCAGTGCCAGGGCCTTGCCCCCTACCGCCAGCCCGAGCCAAAGCAGGTCCCGGGCCACCAGCACGAAGAACAGTAGGGTGAAAAAGCCCAGGCTGGTGTAGCCGATGGCGGCCAGGACGTCGGTGAGGGCATTCTCGAAGCCTTTGTAGCGCAAGAGGATAGGCAGGGGCGCCAGGAACACGAATCCTGCCAGCAACCCCCAGGCCACCGCGCCCCAGGGCGGCGCCAGCCCCAGGGTGTGGATCAGGCGCAATCCCACGTAGCCGTGGATCAGCGCTAGTACGGTTAGAACTACTACCAGGAATATCATCATCATCGCCGGTTTCAAGGTGTCAATTTCTCACGGTGGGGGGTACTGGTACCAGTGAAATTTACCTCCGAGCGGTGGTGCTGCCAGTAAATGCTTTACCGGTGCGGATTTAGCGGATAACTTCGTCCGGCGCGACGGGCGCTATTTCATTCGAGGTTATCACCATGGCCACTACTGTCGACACACTGGACATCTGGATACTGGTCCTGTTCATGGGCGGGACGGTGGCCTACGGCCTGTGGTCCGGACGGCGCAACCGCACTACCGGCGACTATTTCCTGGCGGCCCGGGAATTGCCCTGGTGGGCCACCATGCTGTCGGTAGTGGCCACCGAGACCTCCGTGCTGACCTTCATCAGCCTGCCCGGGATCGCTTACCGTGGGAACTGGTTCTTCCTGCAACTGGGTTTCGGCTACATCCTGGGGCGGGTGGCGGTGAGTTACCTGCTGCTGCCGCTATACTACAACGAGGGGATCACCTCCATCTACCAATATATCGGGCAGCGATTCGGCCGCCAGGTGCAAAGGGTGACCTCGGGCATTTTCATGGGCACCCGGGTCCTGGCCGACGGTGTGCGTTTCTTCGCCACCGCCCTGTTGGTGCAAACACTGCTGCCCCTGTCGATCTGGCAGGCGGTGCTGCTGCTGGGAAGCGTCACCCTGGTGTACACCCTGGCGGGCGGCATTCGCACGGTGGTGTGGATGGACACCTTCCAGTTCGTACTTTACGCCGGATGCGGGGTGCTGTCGCTGGTATTCCTACACAGCCTGATTGACGGCGGTCTGTCGGCCGGATTCAGCCAGGTGGCCGCGGCAGGTAAGTTCGACCTGATCAACCTGCGGGCCGGCGAGATATTTTCTTACAAGGTAGCCTACACTTTCCCGGCGGCAGTATTGGGCGGCGGCTTCTTGTCCTTCGCCTCCCATGGCGTGGACTACATGATGGTGCAAAGGATACTCTCCACCCGTAGCTTGAAAGCCGCCCGGATGGCGTTGATCGGCAGCGGCGTATTCGTCACCTTGCAGTTTGCCCTGTTCATGCTGGTAGGCAGCCTGCTGTGGGTGCTGTTTGCCGGGGAGCCGCTGGGCGTGGACCGGGAGTTTCCGCACTTCATCGCCACCTACCTGCCGGCGGGCCTGAAAGGGTTATTGCTCGCTGGTGTGCTGGCGGCGGCAATGTCAACCCTGAGCTCGTCAATTAACAGCCTGGCTTCTTCAACGGTGAACGACTGGATGAAACGTACCGACGACCTGCGGTTGTCGCGGCTGGTGAGCCTGGGGTGGGGGCTGGTGCTGATGCTGGTGGCGGTGATGTTCACCTCCAAAGAGAGCCCGGTGGTGGAGTTGGGCCTGCAGATCGCCTCCTACACTTATGGCGGCCTGCTGGGGCTGTTCCTGCTGGGGCGCACCGGCAAGCGTTTTCACCCGGCTGCCCTTATCACGGGATTACTGGGGGCCGCGCTTGTTGTTTTAGTCTTGAGCGGTGCTGCCGGGAGAATTCTATGGTTTGTGTATCCCGAGCTCGGGGAAACACTCAAGGCCTTTGGCGACAAAGTAGCCTGGACCTGGTATATTCTGGCGGCGACAGCGACGAATATGGGCCTGGCGTGGGCGGTTAACCGGCTGCCCTGGCTAGGCACTGAGGAGACGGGGTGAGCGGTGATTACGACCATGGGGCGGTGAATTATTGTCGTATAAAAAGGGAAATAGATTGATGAAAACCCAATTAAAAATCATGCTTGTTACATTTCTGATCCTTTTTACCGCCTCGATATGCTATTCCCAGAGTGCTGAACTGGCGGAGAAATATTATAATGCCGCTCAAGAACTAGCAAAGCAGGGCAAACACCTCGAGGCAGCCCAAATGTTCGCCAAGTCCGCCCAGGCGGAAGCAGAAAGTCCACAACCTCGGCAAAAAGTCTTAGCTGTGATATTAAACAATGCTGGAAACTATTACATATACGTCGGTCAATACGACCAGGCCATTAAATACTTAAAGGAGGCGCTGGCGATTGATAGAAAATTGGGGGCAGAAAGTGATATTGCCATAGTTCTTAATAACATTGGCTCGGTTTATAAAGCTTGGGGTCAATATGATCAGGCTATCAAGCATTACGAGCAGGCACTAGCGATTCTTCGGAAATTAGGACAAGAAGATAAGATTGC
>CBDVAP010000082.1:0-12762 GCA_965372015.1 uncultured bacterium
CTAGTTATCCACAATATAAACACCATTATAAATATAAATAACTTCTATTTAAGTTAATATAGATTAATAGTTTTTATTTTTAACATACTTCTATCCTGAAACTCCGCGTTCAACACAGACAATTTCCTTGAAGATATGCTCGATAAAGGGTAATATTGATTACCTCGTAATCTATATGTTAGGGCAAGATCAAGACCACTGAACCGAACTACGTTAGAAGGCTTATGAAATTCACTTCCGATCGATCAACGTTACATACTTCCCTTCAACAGCTTGGACGGGTTGTCCCCTCACGCTCCACACTGCCAATCTTAAGTTCTGTTCTCCTGTCTGCTGAAGGCGGCAAACTAAGTGTACGGGCAACGGACCTGGAGATTTCACAGGTGATAAATCTGGAGGCTGTTATTGAAGGGGAGGGATCTGTCGCTATTCCTCATCGCACCCTGTTGGATATTACCAACGAGATGCCAGAGGGAGAATTGCAGATCGAGGTTTTGGAAGACCGGCGTCTCAAGATATCGACAACTTTTGGCAAATACTCGATCATGGGCAAGCCAACGGAGGAATTCCCGGCCCTGCCGGTGATTGACGGCCAACAATCCGTACCGATCTCTGCGTCCCTGTTGGCAGCGGTAATTTCAAAGACGTCCTTTGCCGTCAGCCGGGACGAATTAAAGCCCTCGCTAATGGGAGTTTTATTCCGCTTTACTGATTCCGGGCTGAGGGCCGTTGCAACAGACGGGCACCGTTTAGTACGCTTTAATAAATCTGATTTTGATCCCGGGGATTATCATGGAGAGAATATCATCCCGGTCAAGTTTCTAAATATACTGGGGACGTACCTCACAGGGGAAGAGGAAGTAACGCTGAATATTGGTGAAAACCATATTATGGTTCAGAGCCAGGATACTGCTCTGTATACCAGAATCATCGAGGAGCGCTTTCCAGATTACGAGAGTGTTTTCCCTCAAGATAACGACAAGAAGGTGAAATTAAGCCGAGAGGAATTACTGGCAACCGTCAGGCGGGTTAGTATTTTTTCAAATAAAACCACCCACCAGATCGCTTTTCGCTTGGATCAGGACGGTCTAGAAGTAAGCACCGAAGATATAGAAACGGTTTCAAATGCCCGGGAGAAAGTCTCGTGTGAATATGAAGGCGACCCTCTGTTGATTGGATATAATTCCAATTACCTGCGTGATATACTCATGCACCTGGACGGCGATAGACTAATTGGCGAGTTCAAATCCGCTGTGTCGGCAGCCATATTCTATCATGAGCAGACGCCGGAAAATGAGGACTTGACCATGCTACTGATGCCTATCCGCCTAAATGATTAGCCCGATCGTCTCTATAATGGTACCGGGGTTGGAATACTCGCGGCGCCCCTAAGGCATTCTGTGCAGCTGGAAGACCTATACTTATCCACGTTTCGTTGTTATCACGAGACTCGTTTCCCTTTTGCGGAAGGCGTGAATATAATTATTGGCCCCAATGGAGCAGGAAAGACCACTATTTTAGAAGCGATTCATCTGCTCTCCCTTACTCGTAGTTTTCGCACTCACGATGACCGCCATTTGGTTGAACGCGGCAACACGAGTTATATAATCCGGGGTCAGATCAGGGACCGGGAGAATAAAAGTATACTGCAAAATACATTTATGATCGGCGGAGGTAAACAGATCTCAGTTGATGGAACCATCTTAAGATCCAAAAAGGAGATGCTGGGTCGTTTTCCGGTGGTGATTATGGTTCCGGAGGATTTGGAGTTAGCCCGCGGTCCGGATTCTTTACGCCGAGCATTCATCGATCGGGTTCTGGCTGTGACCGACAAGCAGTATCTGAACGAATTATTGAAATATCGGCGACTTCTAAAACAGCGAAACGCGGCTTTAAGGCAGGTTACCGGCAGCGATTACTCGGCGGCCACTATCTGGGATGCAGCCTTTGCTGATTGCGCCAGTGCAATCTGGCGAATTCGGGCGGATTTCTTCGGCGAGTATTGTGCTATTTTCAGCTCCGCCTGGTCACAACAGTGTCCGGAAATTTCTGCCTCGATTGAATATCTACCGGTGGAATACGAAAATGCAGCTGCCGTCCGAGAAGCTATGGAGCGTAGCTTCGAAGTCGATCTCCATACACGCCGCACGCACATTGGCCCCCACCGCGACAGAATAAGATTCACTCTTGACGGCAAACGGCTGCGCTACTACGGCAGCTTAGGGGAACAAAAGCTATTCATCATCACGTTAAAAATCGCCGAGGCCCGTTACCTGGAAACCGCTCTAGGTACGGCGCCGGTCCTGCTGCTTGATGATCTTCTGGCAACCCTGGACGCAGAAAGATCGCGCCGGGTCATAGAGGAGCTGGCCGATGCTTATCAGACCATCATCTCCACCACTGTGACGGACAGCTTCGGTCAAGGCTGGGAGGCCGTATTAAAACCCAACCAGATTTCATTACCGTTGGACAGTGAAGTATGCCCCGCCTAGCCGTAGCCATAGCTCAAGCGTTAAAAGAAAGGGGCTGGGCCGGGCCCGTCGAGCAACACAAATCGTTTCAGCTCTGGGAAGAAATTGTTGGGCCGGCGATCGCAGCTAACAGCCGTCCGATCGATATCAAGGACAATGTTCTGGTAGTACAGGCCAAGAGCGCCGCCTGGCGCAGCGAGATCGTCTTCCAGAAAGATGAAATTCTAGCGGCCTTGAACCGCAGACTTAAAGGCAACCACTTGAAAGATCTTAAACTTAAATGACGACCTCTAATCTTTTTTCCAAAGATACTCCCAACAGCGGCGAAGCGAGCGAACCGGAAACGCAGCCGGGCGCGAGGGACGACGAGAATATGTCACTGGCCGAACAAGCTCCGCCGGCAGCCCCTCCCCCAGAGGAATCCCCCCCCGAGGATTACGGTGCCGACGATATCACGGTCCTGAAAGGACTCGAAGCCGTCCGCAAGCGCCCGGCCATGTACATCGGTGACACCGGCAAGCGGGGCCTGCACCACCTGATCTATGAGGTGGTGGACAACTCGGTCGATGAAGCCCTGGCCGGCTTCTGCACCAAAATCCAGGTGATCCTGCATGATGACCACAGCTGCACCGTTACTGATGATGGCCGCGGCATCCCGGTGGAAATGCATAAGGAAGAGGGCCGTCCGGCGCTGGAACTGGCGATGACCTACCTGCATGCCGGCGGGAAATTCGACAAGGGTTCGTATAAGGTCTCCGGCGGCTTGCACGGCGTAGGGGTTTCGGTGGTGAACGCCCTATCGGAGTGGTGCCAGGCCGAAATAAGCCGGGACGGCAAAGTGTTTATTCAGAATTATAAAAGGGGCATAATTGATACACCGATTAAGGAGACCGGCACCACCCAAAAGACCGGCACCACAATTAAATTCAGGCCGGATGCGCAGATTTTTCCGCAGCGCGATTTTGACTTCGCCTTGGTGGATGAGCGCCTGCGGGAACTGGCCTACCTCAACAAAGATCTGAAAATCACCTTAACGGACGAGCGCTCCGGCCGGGCCCGCGAGGAGGTGCACTTTTATCGTGGCGGGCTGCAACAATTCGTGCAGTATATCGATAAATCCAGAACGCCGATTATCGATGAGCCAATTTACATGGAAGGCGAGAAAAACGAAGTGCCGGTGGAGCTGGCCCTGCAGTATAACGACGGCTATAACGAGAACATTTTTACTTTTGTTAACAGCATAAATACTGTTGAGGGCGGTACCCACTTGGCCGGGTTCCGCACGGCCCTCACCCGATCACTGAATCAATACGCCCAGCGCAACAACATTTTTCAGAAGACTAAAGGCGGCAAGGGCACATTTACCCTGAGTGGCGAGGATGTACGCGAAGGGTTGACGGCGGTACTATCGGTGAAGGTGGCAGAGCCACAGTTCGAAGGGCAGACCAAGACCAAGCTGGGCAACGGCGATGTTAAGGGCATCTGCGATTCAATCATCATGGAGGGGCTGTCGGATTTCTTTGAGCGTCACCCGCGCAAGGCCCGGAAAATAATTGAAAAAGCCGAACTTTCGGCACGTTCCCGGGAGGCGGCCCGCAAAGCCAAGGACCTGATCCGGCGCAAATCGGCCCTGGATTCGGCCAGCCTGCCGGGAAAACTGGCGGATTGTTCCAACCGGGATCCTCAATTCTGCGAACTCTATCTGGTGGAAGGCGATTCCGCCGGCGGCTCGGCCAAGCAGGGGCGCGACCGACGCTTCCAGGCTATCCTGCCACTCAGAGGCAAGGTGATTAATGCGGAGAAGGCCCGGATCGACAAATTACTTAACAACAATGAGATCCAGGCTATAATCACCGCCCTGGGAACGGGCTATGGCGGTGACGAGGAAGGGAACGGGGCCGATGATACGGAGAGCAGTGCCAGTGATTTCAACATCGATAACCTGCGATATCACAAAATTATAATCATGACTGACGCGGATGTGGACGGCAGCCATATTCGCACATTGCTGCTGACGTTCCTTTATCGGAAAATGCAGCAGCTGATCCACCGGGGGCACGTGTATATCGCCCAGCCGCCGCTATACCGCTTTCGCCAGGGGAAGAAGGAGTATTATGCTTACAGTGACGAGGAGCGGGACCGCGTACTGGCGCGGCTGAAAAAAGAGGGCGGGAAGGCGAAAATCGAAATATCACGATATAAAGGTCTGGGCGAAATGAACCCGGAACAGTTGTGGGCCACCACGATGGACCCAGCCACCCGCACTCTGTTGCAGGTGAACGTGGAAGACGCTACGGAAGCCGATAGCATCTTCTCACGGTTAATGGGTGACAATGTGGAATCGCGCCGGGAGTTCATTGAGACCAACGCCCGTTATGTAACCTTCCTGGATGTCTGAGGCGTTGACTGTCGGCGGTCCCGGGCCACGCCCAATTCCAATAATTGCATTTTGAAGGTAGCTCAAATCAGATGGAAGTAATACCAGGGAAAACCGAGCCCCGCGAACTGGTTGACGAGATATCGGAGTCTTATCTCAATTACTCCATGTCGGTGATCGTCAGCCGGGCCCTGCCCGATGTGCGTGACGGCCTGAAACCGGTCCATCGCCGGGTGCTATATGGCATGTCGGAGCTGGCCGTTGGGTATAACCGGCCGCTGAAAAAGTGTGCCCGGATTGTGGGTGATGTGATGGGCAAGTATCACCCGCACGGAGACGCCTCGGTTTACGACGCGATGGTACGCATGGCACAGCCCTGGTCTTTGCGCTACCCCCTGGTTCAGGGCCAGGGCAATTTCGGCTCAGTGGACGGAGACAGCGCTGCGGCTATGCGGTATACTGAAGCCCGGATGATGCGAATCTCATCCGAGCTGCTTCGGGACCTGGATAAAGACACGGTTAAATTTGCGCCAAACTTCGACGATACACTTCAGGAGCCCACCGTCTTACCCTCTGTGGTCCCCAACCTGCTGGCAAACGGCTCGGACGGGATCGCCGTGGGCATGGCCACCAAGATTCCGCCCCATAACTTAAATGAGCTGATAAACGGCCTGATCGAGTTAATCGACAACAAGGACAATCCGGAATACGGCCTCGAGCAGCTGTTGGAACATATCCAGGGTCCGGATTTTCCCACCGGTGCCTTTATCATGGGATCCGCCGGCTTCCGCGAGGCCTATCGCACCGGCCGCGGCAAAGTGATTATGAGGGCTCGAGCCACGGTGGAAGAGACTCGAGGCAGCCGCGAGCAGATTATCATTACCGAAATCCCCTACCAGACCAACAAAGCCCTGGTTGTAGAACGGATAGCCGACCTGGTACGCAGCAAGAAACTTGAGGGGATCAGCGACGTCCGGGACGAGTCGGATAAGGATGGCATCCGGCTGGTGATCGAGGTCAAGCGCGATGCGATCCCGGAAGTAGTTCTGAATAATCTGTATAAGCACACCCAGCTCCAGGACACCTATGGCATTATTCTGCTGGCCCTGGTGGGGGGTGTCCCGAAGGTATTAACCCTGCAGCAGATGCTTAATCACTTTATTGATTTCCGGCATGAGGTAGTTGTTCGGCGGACGACCTATGAGTTGAATGAAGCCCGGGAACGGGCCCATATCCTGGAAGGGCTGAAAATCGCCCTGGAGAACATCGATGAAATAATTGCCCTGATCCGCGCTTCGGCCAACCCCGACGCCGCCCGTAAAGGTCTCCAGAAGCAATTCAAACTTTCCGAGCGCCAAGCCACCGCTATCCTGGAAATGCGCTTGCAGCGGCTGACATCCATGGAAGTGGATAAAGTGGTGGCCGAACACCGAGTAGTCCGGGAGCAGATTACCGACTTTGAGAGCATCCTGGCTGACGAAGGCCGCCGTATGACGATTATCAAGGACGAGCTGCTGGAGGTTCAGCAGCGTTACGGCGATGAACGGAGGACCGAGATCATCCCCGACGCCGGCGAATTTTCCGTTGAGGATATGATTGCCGACGAGGATATGGTTATCACTGTTAGTCACAATGGTTTTATCAAGCGTTCGGCCAGCAGTCAGTGGCGCCGGCAGCGGCGGGGCGGCCGCGGCATGCAAGGCGCCACCACCCGGGAAGATGATTTCGTCGAGCATTTATTTATTGCCACCAGCCATGCCTATATCCTCTTTTTCACCGATAGGGGTAAATGCTATTGGCTGAAAGTGCATGAAATTCCGCAAGTTGGCCGCTTGTCACGGGGACGGGCGATTGTCAATCTTATCGGCTGTGAATCGGGAGAAAAGATCAAGGCTTTCGTGGCCGTGCGGGAATTCCCCGAAGATAGCTTTGTTGTCATGGCTACCCGTAAAGGGAAGGTGAAGCGCACCTCCCTGGCAGCCTACAGCAAGCCGCGCAAGGGCGGGATTTATGCTATTGATATTGTTGAAGGGGACGAGCTGATCGAGGCCAAGATATCCAATGGCGAGAACGATATCATCTTAGGCACCCGGGCTGGCAAGTCAATCCGTTTCAAGGAATCGGACGCCAGGCCCACGGGACGCAAAACGATGGGTGTGCGCGGGATTACCCTGGCGGGGCCCCAGGACTACGTGGTGGGCATGATCGTTGTGCGCCGCGAAGGCACGGTCTTGGTGGTAACCGAAAATGGCTACGGTAAGCGCACTGAGGTATCGGCCTATCGTGTTCAGCATCGCGGAGGCAAGGGGGTGCTCACGCTACGCACCACTGACCGGGTTGGCAAAATGCTGGCCATGATGGAGGTGGTGGAAACCGACGACCTGATGATCATTACCGATTCGGGTGTGATGATTCGGCTGCCGGTGCAGGACATCCGGATTACGGGCCGAGCCACCCAGGGGGTGCGGGTTATCCGCCTGGATGAGGAGGCCGGAATCGCTTCCATCTCCCGGGTGATGGAGGACGAGGAAAGCGACGATGAAGAGGAAGAGTCATCCGAAATCTCGTCCTGAGGGATCTTTTCTATAACTGGATATAGAACCGGCCCCCCCATAAACGGAGGGGCCGCTTTTTATCCGGGGCGCTGATTTTGTAACATTTCCCGGTTTTTTGCAGCTTTTCCAGACGTAAAAAAGAGCTGCGGGTCCTTTGAATAATCCCGAAATCGACGATAAAATAAACCCGCCGAATTAATCCAAAATAAAATATAGAGAGCGGAAAAGATTTAAAGTATTACTTTATCGCATGTCGCGAATAGTGGTGGTACAATTGGGTTTCGCCGTTAAATTTATACCATGGGTTATCCAGGTATTCCCCAGGAGGCCAATCTTCGGGAGACACTAGAGCGGGTCCACGGCCGTATCGCCGCCGCCCAGGCCCGCAGTCCTAATGCAGCCGAGCGCGTCACCATTGTGGCTGTTACCAAAGCCTTCCCGGTTGAGGCGCTGACTACCGGTTACCAGGCCGGCCAACGGATTTTTGGTGAAAGCCGGGTCCAGGAAGCGGCGGCCAAGCTGCCACAGTTTTCCCAGCGAGATCAGTGCCGGATGCATTTGATCGGGCACCTGCAATCCAATAAGGCTCGCCAGGCGTTGGAGCTATTTGACTTAATCGAATCGGTGGATACGCTCAAACTGCTCCGGCGGCTGGATCAGATTGCCGGCCAGATGGGCAAACGAATGCCGGTCTACCTGCAGGTGAATGCGGGTAGAGATCCAGCCAAGAGTGGCTTTTATCCCGAAGAGTTACGCGCGGAGATCACGGCAATCGCAGGTGTAGAAAATCTGGAGATTGGCGGCCTGATGACTATTGCGCCCCTAACCGAGGATGTGCAGCGCATAAGAGACTGCTTCTCCCGCGTTCGCCACCTGCGAGCGGAGATGCAGATCCCTACCTGCCAGGATTTATCGATGGGCATGTCCGGGGATTTCGAGTTGGCGGTAGAGGAAGGGGCCACCCATGTGAGGCTGGGCAGTGTCCTTTACGGGCAGCGGCCCGGGCTGGGAAATCAGGCGTAGCGGCGATCATCACCAGTCACCACCAAGGCTACTCGATCCTCCGGTGCGATCCAATTCTGCTCGATTAGCAGCTCCAACCCTCGCCAGGCCACCGCCACTTCCGGCCCAACGGGGATAGCGGAAATCTCCGCCAGCCGCTTCTGGGCGGCGGCAATCTTATCTTCAGGCACAGCAAGCGCTGTGCCCTTACTCTCTCTTAGGACCGCGAGCATCCAGGCGCCACCCAGGGGAGCGGGGACATTAAGGCCCAGTGCTCGAGTCTGGGGCTGGGGCCAGGGCTGGGTGGAAGTGGAACCGGAAAGAAAAGCCTCTACCACCGGGGCGCAGCCCTCGGCCTGCACAGCCACCATGCGAGGCATTTTCTGCCGTACCCAACCGAGGCTACGGAGTTCCTGAAAAGCTTTCCAGATCCCGATTAACCCCGTTCCGCCACCGGTGGGGTAGATGACTACATCGGGGAATTCCCAACCCAACGCTTCGGCAATCTCCAAACCCATAGTCTTTTTGCCTTCGATCCGGTAGGGCTCCCTTAAGGTACTGACGTTGAACCAGCTATCATCCAACTGTTCGGCCATGGCGGCGGCGGCCTCGGCGATAGTTCTGCCGGCCAAAACCACCTCTGCGCCGCAGTCTTTAATTTCGTTTACTATTTTCCCGGGGATGGAATCGGGCAAGTAAACCAGGCAGCTCAGATTGCCTGCCAGGGCGTAGCTGGCGGCAGCCACCGCAGCATTGCCGGCAGAGGGGAGCGCTATCCGTGAAATACCTAGGGCCCGGGCCATGGATAGGGCCACACACATACCTCGATCCTTGAACGACCCGGTGGGATTGCCGGTCTCATCCTTCAGATAGATTCTGCGACTATTATATTCGATCTCCCGTAGGGGAGTGTTGCCTTCACCGAGCGAAAGCCGGTATTTTTCTGATACTGATGGTAAAAAGGCCTGGTAGCGCCACAAGGTGGGATGATCGATCAGGTGCTCGTCGGGGTCAATCCCTTCCGGTGAGAAAAAGTAATCAGCCCGCAAGGGCTGGCCACAATGCCGGCAGACATTCTGCAGTTCATGGGCGAAATGGGCTTTGCCACAGGAGATACAGGTTAAAGTCATGTATTAACTTACGGCCCCTTTGCAATTGCAGGCGGGCCTTCGAAGTGTGGCGCAGGTTAGAAAGCATGGATCTAAGTACCCAGTCAACCCCGGCTCTGCTACTGGACATCAATGTCCTAAAACGAAATATTGCCAATATGGCTACACGCGCCGGGCAGCTGGGGGTATCCATGCGCCCGCATATCAAGACTCATAAATGCCCGGAGATTGCCAATCTTCAGATGGAAAGCGGAGCCCGTGGGATATCGGTCTCAACGCTCACAGAGGGCGGAATTTTCAGCGAGGCTGGTTTCGATGACATCACTTATGCAGTACCATTGGAGCCAGGAAAGATACAACGCGCTCTGGCCCTGGCCCGCGAGATTGACTTAGGCATCACCGCGGATGATCTGGCGTTGGTGGAAAGGCTGAACCGGGCGGCCGGCATCGAGGGGCAGAGAGTCAAAACGTGGCTAAAAGTAGACTGCGGTAATCACCGCGCCGGCGTGGATCCTGCCAGTGACTATGCCCACCAGGTGGCCCAGGCCATCGCCGGGGCGGAGCACCTGGATTTCGCGGGGCTGCTGACGCACGCTGGCCACGCCTATAAGGCGGCGACGGTGGCCGAAATTCAGGCGATTGCGGAGGAGGAAAGACTAATTTTAACTCGATTCGCCGAGCAATTGCGGACCGGGGACATTCAGGCGCCGGTAATAAGCGTGGGCTCCACGCCGACCATGGCCTTGGCGTCCGATATGGAGGGGATTGATGAAGCCCGCCCGGGCAACTATGTTTTCCATGATCGTACCCAGCTGGCCCTGGGCTCCTGTCAACCAACGGATTGTGCTTTAACTATGATGGCAACGGTAATTTCACATCAACCGGAGCGTAACCAGGTGGTAATAGATGCGGGAGCGCTGGCGCTGTCCCAGGACCCGGGACCAATACACCTTGAGGCCACACCGAACTTTGGGGCGATTATATTGGATCGAGAAAATATGTCCCTTTGTACCTCATTTCAGGTTGTATCAATGTCTCAGGAACACGGCATCATTAAAGGAAAAGCCGCCGCCGCAGTGGCCGGCTTGCCGGTGGGTTGCCGGGTATTCATTCTGCCCAACCACTCCTGTTTGACGGCAGCTCAGTTTGACGAGTATGTCGTTGTGGACGGAGAGCTGGTGGTAGACAGGTGGAAAATTCGGCGAGAGCGTAGTTAGCAGTAAGAGCCAAGAGCCGGCATAATAAAAATGGAACTCTGTAAAAACCGGGAGGATAAACGATGCAGACCAGACAGTTAGGTAAGAGTGACCTGCACCTGAGCGTTATCGGCTTTGGAGCCTGGGCGCTGGGGGGCGGCGACTATGCTTTCGGTTGGGGGCCACAGGATGACCGGGATTCCATTCGGGCCATTCAGGTGGCGCTGGACGTGGGGGTGAACTGGATTGATACCGCCCCGGTTTACGGACTGGGTCGCTCGGAGGAGGTTGTGGGGCGCGCCGTGCAGGGCATTCGCAGTGAAGTAATCATTGCCACTAAATGTTCCCTGATCTGGGATAGTGACGGCAACATTTCCAACTGCTTGAAACGTGATAGTATTATTGGGGAGGCGGAAGACAGCCTGCGGCGCCTACAAACCGATTACATCGATCTATACCAAATACATTGGCCCAGCCCAGCGGTGGATATCACTGAGGGTTGGGAAGCCCTGGTGGAGCTGGTGAAGTCGGGTAAGATCCGCTATCCGGCTGTATCCAACTTTGATGCGGAGCAGCTCGATCAGGTCTCCCGCATTTATCCGGTAGCATCCTTGCAACCGCCTTACAGCATGTTCAAACGGGACGTAGAGGAGGAAATACTGCCCTACTGCCGGGAGAATAGTATCGGAGTGGTTGCCTATTCACCGCTACAGAACGGTCTGCTCACCGGTAAGTTTAGCGTGGAACGAGCGGCGGCACTCCCCGAGGACGACTTTCGCAGCCGTAGCCCCCATTTCAATTCACCACAGCTTGAGATTAACCTAGCGACGGTGGAGAAATTGCGGGCAATCGCCCGGCGTGCCGGGCGTACACCTGCCCAGTTGGCGCTGGCCTGGGTTTTGCGCCGGACCGATGTAACCAGTGCTATTACCGGGACCCGCAAACCGGAGCAGATTACAGAAACGGCCGAAGCTGCGGACTGGACCCTGGATACTGAGATAATTGATGAAATCGCAACGCTGCTCGATGATCGCAAAAAACAGATCGCGGATTCATCGGCGGAGTAGTATGGCCGAGCCTACTATCGCCTTAGCGGTGAGGCGCCGGTTGTCCTGCGGCGGGCCAGGCGATTTCCGCTGACCCCAAATTAAAAGTAATATAATAGACCGATCGCTTGACCGGTCGCACTCAATTCCAGTGAATGATCGGGACCGGCCCATTGCTGGGCCAGTTTAAAGCCTTTCACCAGCCCGATTCCCAGCCCGGCGCCCGCAATTACATCTGATGGATAGTGCTTATTGTCGTGAATTCGGCTGAGACCGGTGATGACAGCGGCCAGATAGAAAGGCCCACCGGCCCGGTTGCCGTAGAGGGTTCGGATTACTTCAGCGATACCAAAAGCCGCTGAAGTATGTCCGGAAGGAAAGGACAGAAGCCTCGAGGCCTGATTAGGCCGCTCGCGTCCAACAGCGACCTTTAGCAGCCCGGTGGCCGCTCCCACGGTTACCAGGCTGGAGAAGGCGAACATAAGATGCCGGTTGGATTCGCCCGCAGTAGTACCCTTGCGGTGGTCGACGAGATATATAATCGGCAGGATAGTAATCGCAGCTACGCTACCCCCCCATAAGTCTCCGATGCGAGCAACAGGATCAGGCATAAGCCGATGACGGTAAGACATTATTTCATGATCAATGGGGAGAGCCAGCAAGACGCCGGCAGCCGTAAGACCCCACAGGCGCCACAATTTCGGGCTGGTGATAGTGCTATAGAGTCCCTGGCCGACCATCTGCACGATATTGGGATCATCCTGACGAGCTGGGGAGACGGCCGATGACTGGCCCGCCGCAGTGGTTTGGCCGACGAGTATCATGGCGATCATCAATGTTCGCAGGTTATTAAGCATGGGCCGAATTTCAACCCGGCGAAGGGCACAGGCAGCAACTATTTGATAGATGTGCAAAGGCCCCCCGGGGTTAGCGGGAGGCCTGCGATTGCCGCAAACGTGGAGTAGTGCTTATTTGACGGTAATGCGCCGCTGCTCTTCCTCGACAG
>CBDVAP010000083.1:0-12614 GCA_965372015.1 uncultured bacterium
CATCATCGAGGCCGTTACCCCCAAGCCCAAGCCCTCCAAGCCGGAGAGGGTGTGGCAGAAGTACCTGGGCCGCTATGCCGATTCATCGGGCTGGGAGTACCGGGTCATTATCCACAACGGCCGCCTGGTGCTGTACGAGTACAACTATCCCCCGGAGGACGAGGCCCTGAACAACCTCACCTATCTTACGCCGGCTGGAAAACATACCTTCCGCATGGCCGATGGCGAGAACGTGGTCTTCGAGTTGGGCCAGGATGGCAAGGTAGAGCGGATCAGGAAACGGTACGACTATATCTATCCGCAGGAGTGAAGTAAAAGCCCACTGCTACTGCCACTGCCACTGCTACTGCTACTTTTCCCCAGGTCTAGATAGTAAAATAGGCCACGCCCATGGCCCGCATACCGCAGGAAACCATCGACCGCATCCGCGAGAACGCCGACATCCTCGACGTGGTGGGCGACTATGTGCACCTCAAGCGCCGGGGCCGTAACTGGTTTGGCCCCTGTCCCTTTCACCACGAGACCAAGCCCTCCTTCAGCGTCAACCAGCAAAAGCAGATCTACTACTGTTTCGGCTGTGGTAAGGGCGGCAACGCCATCAACTTCATCATGGAAATTGAGAAGGTTGACTTTGTGGAGGCGCTGCAGCGTTTGGGCAAAAAGCTGGGCATTGTGGTGGAGGCTTCCGGCCCCAGCGATCCCCGCAAAAAGGCCACCGTACAGCAGATTTTCGACCTGCACGAGTTGGCCACGGACTGGTACCGGAAGAATCTCAAGGGGTCCAAGGGCGAAAAGGTACGCGCTTACCTGGAGGAACGGGGCATCACCCCTGCTACCCAGGCCCTGTTCAAACTGGGGTACGCCCTGCCATCGTGGGACCAGTTGGTGCGGGCGGTGAGTGATAAGAAATTCTCCCATGAGGCCCAGAACCAGTCGGGCCTGTTCGGGACGGGCCAGCGGGGGACGTTCGACCGTTTTCGCAGCCGGATTATTTTTCCTATCGCCAACAAAGCCGGGCGGGTGGTGGCTTTTGCCGGGCGGGTCTTCGAAGGCGACGACCCAGCCAAGTACTTAAACTCGCCGGAAACGCCCATTTACCACAAGAGCGAGGTGCTCTATGGGCTGCATCTGACCCGCGACTTTGTCCGGGACTTAGAGACGGTGATCATCGTGGAGGGCTACCTGGACCTAATCCAGCTGTACCAGGCGGGGGTAAAGCACGTGGTGGCCATATCCGGCACGGCCCTGACCCAGCGCCACACCCGGGAACTGGGCAAACTCACCCGCACGCCCTACCTGGCCTACGACGGTGACAGCGCTGGCGTCAAGGCGGCTATCAGGGGTGGCTACACCCTGCTGCGGGGGGGGCTCGATCCCCGGGTGGTGGAGCTGCCGGCCGACCTGGACCCGGACGATTGGGTCCGCCGGGATGGCCCGGAACCTTTCTTGGAAGCCGTTAGCCAGGCCCTGCCATTGCTGGAGTTTCACCGCAAGCATTTTGAGGGCGACCTGCGCCAGGCAGTGGACTTGCGCCGTTTTCTGGATGAGTCGCTCCAGGAACTGGCCTCGTTGAGCGACCCCCTGACGCTGGAGCTGGCCCTTAAGCAACTGGCCGCCCAGGCGGGTGTGGATGAGCGGCGGTTGCGGGAATCGCTCCAGGCCCGGCCCCGGCGCGTCCACCGTGATCCGGAGGCGGAAGACGACCAAGCCGTCCCGCCCGTAATTATCGAACCTTCCCGGGCCAACCGGGCGCAACAGACTTTAATTGCCTTGGCTTTCAGCGAGGATGAGGTGGTGCTAAATCTGCTGGCGGACCAGGCCGAAATAGCCCTTTTCAGGCACGACGCCCTGAAAAACATCTGGCAGGTGATCCAGCCTGATCTACGCGAGAGCACCCTGCCCGATGTGAACCGGGTGCTGGGCCGCTTGGCGGAGGAGCCCCAGCGCCAGGTGCTCAGCCGCCTGGTCATGAGCGCCGGTCATGAAGAGCTGCAGCTGACCCTGGCCATCGATTGCCTTACGGTGCTGCTCAAGGAGACCCTGAATGAGGAGATTGCGGACCGGCGCCGCACTCTGCACCAGGCCGAGAAGGAAGCGGGCCCGCCACCGACAGAAATAATTCGGGCTGTAACGGATTTGCAACATGAGCTTACCAATGTGGAACACCGGTTCGATAAATACCGCTCGGCCTGAAGGCCGGCCAACGATCTCGCAATTGGCGATGCTCGCCCTTTGCCTGGTGGCTGTGACCAGCGGCCAGGTGAACACCGAGGCCATGCGCCGCGCAGACAGCACCCTGGGCTGGCACGCCGGTTTAGCGGCAGACCTGGGGATCATCGCCGGCAACTCCAGCCTGGTGCAGCTGCGCTCCAACCTGCGCCTCGACTACCTCACTGAAAGAGGGCGCACCTTTTTTGTAACCCAGTATCAAACGGGGACGCAAGGGGATAGTCTCTTCCTCAATAAGGGGTTCGCCCACCTGCGGGGCGTACGATATCTCCGTCACAGCCGGGCCATTGAGGGTTTTGTGCAGCAGGAATTCAACGAATTCATTAACCTGCGCAGCCGAAGCCTGGTAGGTGGCGGCTTACGGTTGGAATTTGCCCGCCCCGCCGACAGTACCGCCGGTGCCCTGGGGTTGAACCTGGGAATAGGCTTGATGTGGGAACGGGAGGCGCTGACCGGTGAGGCGCAGGAGATCGTTAACTTGTTGAGGTCCACCAATTACGTTGTGTTGCGCTGGACCGCGGACGACCGGCTGGTTCTGTTCAGCACCGCATATTTTCAGGTGGATACCGGCAGCCTTAGCGACTATCGCATCATCTGGGACGGGGGGCTCAGCATCACACTTTTCCACCGCCTGGCGCTAAACCTGAAAGTAGACTTGCGCTACGACAGCGAACCGCCGGGAGAGGTCAAATCCTACGATATTGAACTGACAAACGGGTTGTCATACAGTTTTTAGTCAGATGCGGTCCACCCCTTGACTATCAGCTGGAGAACAGGTAGATTCTTGAGGGACAAGGAGATATGACTGGCGGCCTGAAGATATTATTTGCCGGCCTGCTGGTGGCCGTGCCGCTAGCGGGTCAGGACGAAGAGCCGGAGGCGACGGTGGGGTATCTGCGCATTATCACCGACACCGACCTGGTGCAGATATATATCGACGGGGAAGCAATCGGCTACAGTCCGATCCGGGAAAAGCTCACCCTGACCCCCGGCTGGCACGCCGTGAGCTTTTTCCCCTCCGATTTCAAATGGACCCACTGGACCCACCGCCAACGCCGTACTATTGTGAACGTGATTGAATCCGGTACGCACCATGTGCTGGTAGAGCCGGGAGAACTGGTTGAGTTGAACATGGAATGGCATGCGATCGAGCGCCGGTTGGCCAAGTATGAATCGAGCCAACGAATCGGGGGGATCGTGGGCGTGAGCATGGTGGCGATCATCTTCATACTCCTGGCCAGGGCCTTATGAGCCGCCTGCCGGTATTCATCGTGATCGGTTTACTGTCGGCCACCTGGGCCCAGGAAGAAGATCCCAAGACCGGGCCGCCCGACAGCACCCGGCGGGCGGTACGGAAGGCGCGTGTGCCCAAGTCCGGGCCGCAGGGACCGGTCCCCGCCTTTCTCCCGGCGCCCGATATCAGTGCCCTGTGGGAAGCTGCCCAGCGGCGGGTGACCAGTCAGGGTGGTAAGGATTTGTCCGAGGACTTTGTGCTGGGACTGCTGGACTCGCTGGCCCAAACGATCCAGGGGGATTTCGAGGAATTGGCCCGCCGGGCCCAGGTATTGGATTCCGATCATCCGGGCTATACCCGGAAGTTTTACAGCAGTCCCATCTCGCGGGATGAAGTTCTGGGGACAGCCATAACTGCCCGGGAGGCGGCCCTGGAGCCTCATTTTCAGGCCCTTTACGATCCCCGGGGCAATCTGCTGCGGGTGACCTATGTTGAGCCCCGGCGCTGGCTGGCCCAACAGGAACGCCTGTCCGAAAGACAGCAGCAACCGGCAGCCGCCATCTCGCCGCTGGTGCGCTATTTCAAGGATTTCGATCTGCGCCGGCTACGTGGCCGGGATTATCTTAAAAAGAAGAAGATGGAACCGGGCGAGGCTTATTTCCGCCTCATCTTTACCCAGGAGAACCGGCTACAAAGTGTCCAGCAGTATGATACCGGGGGCCGACGGATATACGCCTTGAACTTCGGTGGGGAGGGGCCGGGCTATGGCACGCTGGAATTCCCGGCAGCCGATCCCTTCTCACTGCTCACACTCAATCCCTACCTGTTTCTACAGGATAAAAGTGTGGTCAAGCCGGACTGGCAGGTGGCGGTGACGACGGACGAGGAAGGGAATATCGCTTCACTACAGGTCTTCAGCGAGCTGGACCAGCTGCTCTATTTCTATACCTACAAGGTGAGCTACGACCCCAAGAAACGCACCCGCAGTGTCAGAGGCACCTTATTGTCTCCTGATGAAACGGTGGAGCAAATTTTCACCGTCGATTATGACCGCCAGGATCGTCTGGCCCGGCGATCTTTTTTCGACGCCGAGGGCCAGTTGATAGAGACCCGCACTTATCAGTACTTGCCCAAGCTCGAGGAGATGGTAGTCACCACCCGCGATCAGTACGGCATAATCACTTCCCAGCAGAACCTCGCCTACCCCCGCGCCGGGAAATAAGGTGTGTCAGGTAGCGATGATTAGCGCCACCCGAGCCCGGCGGTGTTGCTCTTGGGCCTTATGGCCGCTGTTGGTGTTGCTGGGCCCCGGATGCCGGGGCGACGAGGACCGGGATTCAGTTGCGCCCGAAATCAAGTTCACCTATCCCAATGAGTACACCATTCTCAACGCGGTGGAGACCATCCGGGTGCTGGCCCGTGATAACACCGGTATCAACCGGGTGGTCTTTGTCGCCGAGGGAGACACCCTGCTAATCACGGCCACCGCGCCTTATTCCCTGACCTGGAACACCAGCGCCTATCCCGATTGCACCACCGCCGATTCCTATCTGGAGCTGCTGGCCTCCGTCGAGGATTTAGCCGGCAATACCAGCAGCACGTCACGCAAGTTCTACACGCTCAACCGGCCCTATCCGCCGGTGCCGGTGGAGTTGAACCCTCCCGCCCAAATCAGCAAACATTCGGTCGAGCTGTCCTGGGAGCAATCGGTGGACTGGTATTTCTCGCACTACGTGCTGTTCCGCGATACGGTTAACACTGTGTCCGAAACGTCGGACTCGCTGGTGCGCTTTATGGTTCCCGATTCAACCAGTTTCACGGATCGAGGCCCGGGGGTCAGCCCCTTCGGCCTGCTGGAGGACACCGATTACTATTACCGGGTGTGGGTCTACGACGAAAACGGCAAGGGGACCGGCAGCGATTCAGCCGCCCTGATGCATACTCTACTGCCACAACCTGCGAAGCTGCTTGCTCCCTCCCCGGTGACCAAGTACACCGTGGGGCTGCAATGGCTGGCCAACACCGAGGATGTGCTGTATTATCGTCTACACCGGGGCCAGTTCGATTCCACGGCGTTGGCCGACACCAATTTCGTGCCGCCGTTGGATTCCGTCGCCGCCATCACATCGGGTTTAACGACTTACCTCGATACCGGCTTAGCAGCCGACACGACCTACTTTTACTACCTGTACCTGATCGATTCGGCCGGTTACACCCATCTGTTTGAGCAGTACGATATGATTGCGGTGCAGACCATGAATATTCCGGCAGCGGTGCTCCGCGATCCGCCCCAATCGGTGACCAAGTATAGTGCGATTATGACCTGGGAAGATATCGCGGAGCAAGAGGACCCCAGCCGGATCATCCTTTACCGGGCAGAGACAACCTCGGTTGACACTGACGATGTGATTGTCTACGACCAACCCAACGGCGCCGGCCTGAGCTTCAGCGATAATCAATTGCAACAAGGCCGGTTATACAGCTACCGCCTGTACCACCGGGACACCCGGAACAACCGGGCCTGGAGCAACACGGTAACCATCACTACCCGTAACCTGGCGGATGTCTGGACCGGGGCACTGGGGGTCAGCAAGCAGGACAAATACGAGCTGGGGCTGGGCTGGGACACCTATATTTACAGCGGTGAGAACGACTTCGCCGGCTACACGTTAACCAGGGACGGCCAGACTATTTTTACCAGTGCCACCGCCTCCACCAACTCATATAGCGACCAGGGTCTCAGCAAGAATACCGTTTATAATTACCAACTGACAGTGGCCGACACCAGCGGCGCCACCGTCACTGCTCCCCTGCCAGCCGCCACCCGGGACATCTACCCGGCGGAACTGATCAGCCTGGAGACCACCGAGGCCTGGCAATTCCTGATGGGTTGGCTGCCATCCGACGAACCCTCCGGCGAGTTCGCCGGCTACAAGGTTTTGCGTACCACCGATATGGATGAAACCTTCACCGATCGGGACGACGTTGTTGGGGCCGATTGTGTAGCCAGCGGCAACTGCACCGATGTTACAGACTTTACCCAGCAGTTACCCTCCGGGGATGACACGACCCTGGTCTATACCGACGGCGATCCCAACCTGTTGCGGCTGACGGCCTACAACTATTGCGTCCTGACCTACGACCTGGCAGGCGGATACGCCCCCAGCAATATCAAGGGCGACACGCTGCTTACGGTCCCGGACGCGGTGGAACTCAGCATCCCCGACAGCAGTATCACCAAAACTACTATTCGCCTGGTATGGACCCAGGTTTCCTGGGGATCTGCCCAGGCGGACGCACAAGCTTTCAACACCTATGAAGTGTGGCGCAACGGCATTAAAGGAGAGCGCCCAGGTGCGGACGGATCCGGCTACGAGCTGCTTTACCCCATCGGTGATATCACCACCACCTACACCGTTACCGGTGATGATTTATCAGGAGGGGCAGTCAGGTACTATATCATTATAGTGAAGGACACGTTCGGGCAACTGTCCTATAGCAATGAGGTGGAAGGGGGCACCCTCCCATGAACCGTCGCCACTGGCCGGTCATGCTCCCGCTGGTAGTCCTGGCGACCCTCCTGCTATTGCCCTCCTGCGAAGATCCCGTTGATGAGGGCATCCAGTCGGTGGTGCTTGAACGGGGGGCCTATGTGCGCATCGAGAACCGCCAAGATATTACCCAGCCGTTGGACAGTACTACTCTGGCCGTGGTGAATACCGACAGTTTTTCGCTGGAGATCAGGGCAGCGGGCGATACTCTACCGGTGGGCCTTGTGGAGCTGCCGACCCTGTTTATGATCGGCAACGACCAGGTTGGCAAACTGGGTGTCTATCGCGTTCCACCCGATTCCAGCCGCATCCGGGTATTCTTTAACAATCGCCTGGTGGGCAGTTTTTCCATCCCCGGTTGCGACTGGAACGACCCGCAGCGTTTCACCCAGGTGGTGCTGACCTACGACGGGTCCGACGTCCGCGTATACGGCAACGGGACTTTCCTGGGCAGTTTGCCTGACGCAGTGGGCCTGGACATCGGCGACAGCGACGCCCTGATCGGGGCCGATTGGAATACCCCCGGTGATGTCACCGACTTAGACCAGTTCTGGTACGGCGCCATCGACGAGGTGCGCCTGTGGAACAGGGTGCTGCCCGACGATGAGATGGAGTTCCGCTACCAGAATCCGAAAAACCTGACCAGGAACTACTCCGCTGACGGACTGGTGCCGCTATTGGGGCTGTGGCGCTTTAATGAGGAGCCGGGTGACGGGCAGACCGTGCCCGACCATAGCGACAAGGGCAATGATGCGCTGTTATATCCGGGTAGCGGGCAGTTCTATTTCGTTAATGATGGGGCCTGAGCATTTCCCTGGATTGCCTGCCTTCCACCACCGGGGTAAGTTCGGGGCCTCGGCTAACACTTTCATGTCACTGATATGAGGTCACCAACCTGATGGGTAGACAAAACACAAGGTACTTCCGCGGCGCTCTGACCGCCATCTTATTATCATCGCTGCTACTTTTACCTGGCTGCCACAAGGCCGTCCCCACGCACCTGGACCAGGCGTTGAAGGCCGTCAAGCAGGCCCACGCTCCCGACCGGCGGCTGGAGGTCTTCGACATCGCCCTGGAGCGAGCCGGCGGGCGGCTGGTGGTGACCGGCGAAGTGAGTTGGCCCGAGTTTAAGACGGCGCTGTTGGACACCCTGGCTGTAGCGGCGGCCGGGCTGGAGATAATAGATTCGGTGCGGGTGCTACCGGGGCCGGAGTTGGATACCCTGGTGTTTGGCATCGTCTCTGTCAGCGTAGCCAACATGCGCCCGGTGCCCTCGGTCTCCGCCGAGCTGATCAACCAGGCCCTACTGGGCACAGTGGTGCGGCTGCTTAAGTGGCAGGACGGTTATTATTACGTCCAGAATTGGGACCGCTACCTGGGCTGGCTGTCGAGTTCTTTTGTAACGGAGGTGGATTCCGCCGCAGCCGCCGCCTGGCAAGCCGGTAGCCGGGTGGTATGCCGGGCCAATTACGGTGTGGTACGGGACGCGCCGGCCGGGAGCGGTACCATTCTGGTGGACCTGGTGCCCGGGGCGGTGCTGATTCGGTTGGGGCGCAGCGGCGATTGGCTGCAGGTGGGCCTGCCCGACGGCCGCCAGGGCTATGTCCGGGCGGAACTGATGCGGGATGAGGAGGGCTGGCCACCCCTGGCAATGGAACAAGTCCTGGCGACGGCCCGCGACTACCTGGGGGTACCCTACCTGTGGGGCGGCACCTCCACCAAGGGGTTCGATTGTTCCGGCTTTACCCAGACCGTCTACCGGATGAATAAATTGACCTTGCCGCGCGACGCCAGCCAGCAGGTGCACCTGGGACAGCCGGTGGACCTGGGGGACGACTTTGCCCACCTGGCCCCCGGCGACCTGCTGTTTTTCGGCCCCCGGCCGGAGCGCATCACCCACGTAGCCCTGTATCTGGGGGACAAACGCTATATGCACTCCTCCGGCCAGGTGCACATCGCCAGTCTGGACCAGGCGGATGAATTATATAATGATTACCGGTTTTCCACTTTAAGAACCGCCCGGCGGGTGCTGCCCCACTAGTCCCCGGCCAGGGGCCCCATGAAGCTGACTTACGAGATCATCCGCCTGGACCTGCAGCACACCTGGACCATCGCCCGGGGCTCCAGCGACTATAAGGAGAACGTCATCGTCCGGTTGGAGCAGGACGGCGTCGTGGGCTACGGGGAGGCGGCCCCCAACAGCCGCTATGACGAAACCCCCGAGTCCACCGTGGCGTTCATTGAACAGGCCATCCCGTTGTTTGCAGGGGCCGATCCCTGGCACTTCGTGGAATTGGAGCGGGCCATCCGGGAATTGCAACCGGCCCAGACCGCCGCCAAGGCCGGTTTGGATATGGCCTTGATGGACTGGGTCACCAGGACGCTGGAGGTGCCGCTGTATCGTTACCTGGGCCTGGACCCGGCCATGACCCCCATGACCACTTTCACCATCGGTATCGACTCGCCCGACGTAATAGCAAAGAAGGTAAAGGAGGCGGCCCTCTACCCCCGGCTGAAGATCAAGTTGGGCAGCGACCACGACGAGGAGATCGTGGCCGCCGTGCGGTCAGTGAGCGATAAGCCGTTAATGGTGGATGCCAACGAGGGTTGGCGCGATAAGCACGAGGCGTTGGAGCGCATCCGGTGGCTGGAAGGCCAGGGGACGTTCGCCATCGAGCAGCCCTTGCCCGCCGACCGGCTGGAGGACATGGCCTGGCTGCGGGAGCGGGTTAAGGTGCCCCTGTTGGCCGATGAGAGCGTCCGGACTGCCGCCGACATTCCCCGGCTGGCTGAGGCCTTCGACGGGATCAACATCAAACTGATGAAAGCCGGCGGGCTGCAGGAAGCGTTGCGGATGATCGGGATGGCCCGGGCGCTGGGCCTGAAAGTGATGTTGGGCTGTATGGTGGAGACTTCCCTGGCGGTCTCGGCGGCCGCTGCCCTGTCACCCCTGGCCGAGTTCGCTGACCTGGACGGCAACCTGCTGATCAAGGATGACCCTTTCACCGGTGTCACTGTTGACCAGGGGCGGCTGGTGCTATCGGGCGACCCGGGGCTGGGGGCCCGGCCGCGAAACTGACCGGTAGGCGGACCTTTTGATCCGCCGGCTGGCGGACTGACGCGGACTTGAACCCCGCTGAAAGCCAGGGATCAGTGGATCGAATGAGAGGATCCTAATCAGTTAGCGATCGGCTTTGACCATGGTTCCCCTCATGGCAGGGTCAATTTTTGGCAACAACTGTTCCAGCAGTTCGGGATTAAACGGGGTGCTTTTTCGAGCAGCGATCACGGCCCGCCCCGGGCTCAGTCCCTTCGTCAGGATGGCACCGGGAATCTCCACCAAGGCTCGCATGAAATAGGTCTGGTCCCAGGCTGTCAGGGTCGTGCCGTTCCAGTTAAAGGCCCGGTCGTTGTCTACGAGATCATACCCAAAGGCAGGATAGCTGGAACCATCATACATCATTACAACATAAAAGTTGCCGTCAACCGCGATGTTGCTGTCAAGATAACTGACTACAAACCACCCGGTGGCTGTAGCTTCCACGGATTTTTCACCTCTGGTTGTGAGATCGCCGCCCCCATCGTAAACGAAGGCCAGTGACCTGAAAGTTCCCCCTGCGGAAACATTGGTAAGATAAAAACTGGTGGCAATTAATCTGGCCGGCTGGCTTGCAGTGACCAAATTGAGTGAAGCCTGGCCGGCGGTTTCCCAGTAATAGCCACCTGCGGGCTCGCCATCGTCGTAGCCCAGTACCTCCCAACTGGGCGTCTGGACGCCCACAGCGGTACTGCGTCTACCCAGGCCTTCGGTATCCCAGACGATGACCGCATAGTAATACGTGCTGTCGAGAGTGACATCCTCATCGATATAAGTGGTCGTGCTCTTGGCGGTGATTTCAACGATGCTCTCCCTGGTTAAGGAGGAAGTAAGGTCGGCGCCGGTCGCAGCGCGCACCAGTTCGTAGGAAGCAAAATCTACATCCGTGCTGGTTGTCCAGGACAGCGCCACTGAAACGGCGTTAAAACCGGTGATCGTCAGGGTTGAGGCAGAGGGGTAATGCCCTTCCGTTGTGATAGTAACGGTCTCGATATCATTGAGGATGTCCTGTGTCGTAGAGCCGCTATACTGGAGGATGCCGCTGCCGTCTTTGCATTCAATCGAAAATGAGCGGGCCTTTCCTTTGGGTACCTCAATCGTGCCGCTGGCGGTTTCCCCGCTGATGGTCAAGGATTCCACAATATCCTCCATGTCAGCGGCAGTGACGGTTACCGTGACGCTGGTGATGGCAACTATTTTTGGCAGACCAGTAACCGCATCGTGAGGAAACTCACCATTGGGTAGGTTAATCCTCAGCGTGATGGTACTGGCGCCGGAACTGGATAGAGGATCATCTGTGGAACAGGCCGGGCAGGCGAACAACACCGGGATGATAAGTAGCAAGTGATATTGACGCATGATAATACTCGATCGTCTAGGGTTGAATATCAACGGTTATGCCTACAGAGGCAGTCTTTGGTTCCTCTTCCGGCATGGTGAGAACGTAATAGGCTGCCCCACCGGCTCCCAGAACCAGCAACCAAACCAGTATCCTGGGTTTCTTTTTGACTACCGGCTGGGGTTGGACTTGCGGTTGTGGCTGGGGCTGTGCTTGCGGCTGGGGTGGAGCGACGGCTACCGGCGTTCCTGTCAATTGCCTTTCCATAGCCTCAGCCATTTGGTCCATGAGTTTAAAAAGTCCTTCCCCCGCCTCAGGCCCCTGTACGCTTTCAGCCGCGAGGATCCTGGCGGTCTGAACGTCGATCAACCGGGCGTTGATGCGGACGAAGCCGCTGATGGAGACAAAACTCCCAACCATAATGGTGGTAGCGCCTACGGCCCGGCCCAGCTCGGCCGCCGTCTCTTCATCCACAATGCCCAGCATGTTCATTTCCATTTCCCTAAGGGCAGCTTCCAGCCGGCTCCTTTCCACTATTTCCAGCCGTCCGCTGATGGCCATAGTAGTGCTGATAGCCTCAGGGATGGTCTGTTCCAGGTAGTTCAACCGGCTGTTCTGGCTGGTATTCTTAAAATCCACAATAGCGATTACGTTCTTATCCCTTTGTTGCCATGAAAATGGTAGGGCGACCTCGTACAATGAAAAGACAACGAGCAGGAGTGTGGCCACAGCCTTTCTTGCCTTCATAAATCCATCCTTACTGGGCAGGGGAGTTGCACTGATTCTATCTGCAATCGATCCATTTGCCGGATTGCATCACATTAATAGGCCCCGCCTATTATTTGACGCACTGACAAGCAGGGTTAACGGTAGGTTAAAGGTAAATGCAGAAGACGCGGTCTAACAAGAACTAATCCATCGGAATAAACTTAATCTTCTCTGCAGAATTACGATGCTTTATCTGAATTAAAGGGCCGCCCCTCTGCTCAGAATCCTCGCCCAACTCGTAATCCCGCGGGAATTGATATTTTGCTTCGCGGGCATATGTAGTACGGCCTCAGGCCGGGGTCTCTTCAGCAGCTTCCAATTCCTTATACGCCGCCCGCACATCGCCCAGGCAGCACTTGCCTTTAGGATTCTTAACCTCGCAGCTGCAGCTCCCGG